>JARRNW010000443.1:0-3548 GCA_037384565.1 Candidatus Thiodiazotropha sp. | reverse complement strand
GATGCATAGCTGCCTAACGGCTTTGAGCTGTCGGAGGCTTGTATTTATAAGCCGGAGATGCTGCGTTCCTTGCAGCGCGTAGATCCTGGTGTTCTTCCAGGGAGCAGCTCGCTTTCCTCTCCGATAATACATCAACTCCAGGCAAATCCGGCTGATTCTCGAGTCTGCTCCAGCGAATGGTTGGGCAGTAGGGACAGGCGGGTCTTGCGAACCCCGCTATTGAAGCATGCAACTACGGAAACGAAACCTACTCCTATACGAAGATTGATAGATCGTCGCCTGTATACGCGGGTTGGGCCGCGACACTTTTAGTTGGTAGTAACAAGCTTCTCGCTCTTCAGCCACGAAATAAAGGCGTCTGGCCAATTGTCAGATGTCAGCCCCTGTTTGAAAAGACCAAAACCATGTCCTCCCTTAGAATAGGCATGTATTTCAACGGTGCTTTCAGACTCTCTCCATGATTGATATAGACTAGTACAGGTATCAAACGCTAGGTTGTCATCATTTGCATAAGCAACGAAAAGTGGTGGTGACTGCGAAGGTATAGTCACCATTTCTGGTGGTGCCCCGTAAATCGCTCCAACGAAAGCTGGGATACTATCTGTTACTGAATTGAAGACACTACTAACTGCACCTGCAGCGCCAGCGGAAAAGCCGATTATCCCGATTTTACTTTGATCAATTCCATAGTCTAGTGCTCTTTGTCTAATGACTGATATCGCTTGCCTACCGTCATCATAGGATTCTTTTATATATACCTCCAATCCATTGAGATCGAAGTTAGATGATGTGAAATCAGATACAAACTTGGCATCTTCTACAGGTGTAGGCGCAAGTCTGTATTTGAGTACAAAGGCAGTGATTCCATTTGAAATGAGCCATTCAGCGATGCTAGTTCCTTCCTTTTCGATCATAAGGAATTGAAATGCCCCTCCTGGACAAACTACGACCGCGGGCCCATTTGGTTGTTCAGGCAAGTATGGGGTAATCGATGGTTCAGTCACATTACGTACTATCTTGCATTCATAAAGCAGAGGACTATGTTGCTCGGAAGACACACTGCCCCCTCCCAGAAGTTTTTTATTTGGCCAGATAGCAAATGGTTTGCGTGTATGAGGATTGTCCATACGTTTTCTCCGATTAAGTAGCTGCCCAACGGCTTTGAGCTGTCGTAGATCCTGGTGTTCTTCCAGGGAGCAGCTCGCTTTCCTCTCAGATCACAACTCAACTCCAGGCAAATCCGGCTGAATCTCGAGTCTGCTCCAGCGAATGGTTAGCTGGCTAACACCAAATTATTTAGGAAACCAATGTAACAAATCTACTTTCCACAAAGGGAGTTCGCTCCACATCACAAATTCATCTCCGTTCCATTTATAGGCACGAGTAGGATATTCATCAGTCTCAGTAATCAAATGGGCAGCAATTATTTCAGGCTCGCCATCTCCAGTAATATCCTCGAGTTTCACGCCAAAGAGATCCTCCTCAAGAACACAACCTGCAATATTGGCGATCAATCTATATCCATCATCTTCTTCAGAATAAGCAATAATTCGCTGATGCATACAAATCTCGTCGCTAATAAGTTCTTCTGGACCATATGGATATCCGGATGAATATGCTGTTATTACGATATCTTCTTTACCATCTCCAGTGATATCTTGCCAACCAACTTCGGTGAAATCATGACGACATCCAAAATAATCCCCTAATGCAGATGATTCAACAGCAATCTGGCAATAATCATTTGCATTACTTGCAGACATATTGAATTCCCATGATATTGCAGCAATGGTACCAGAACTACTAGTGGAGACTAATCGAGATTTCGACTCGATCGTTTTCTCGAGACTCACAATCTGTTCGTCTGCTTTATTGAAGACCCCGTCTTCAAAAGAATAGATACTAATGATCGATGGAAATATCAGCAAAGGGTTAAGCGCTTTAGAACCTTCCGGGTGATCTGAAGTCCCAAATTTCATGCAACAATGGATTGAAAACCCTTCATCAGTAATCTTAATGCTACTATTTCCATCTTCATCATAATTTGATGCAAAGGAAGCTCCGTGTCCAGTCAAATGATAATGTTACCCAACGTAAATGGTTCTTTCATTTGATAATGTTACCGAAATGTCCTCTCCTTTCTTTGAGTCAACATGTGTGAATAGTGTCCGACTGACATCTTGCGTACGACCGTCAACAGCTCCAGGAAGATCTTGAAGCTCGTAGATCATCTCGTAAATCTCTTCGCGCAACTCACGCGGGTTCGTTGCAAGGCGAAGGTCTTTCAGCTGACGCTCGGCTTCTGGTTGCAGGATGCCCATATCGATTAGTCGATCGAAGGGCGTCTGGGCTTGGTCGAAGCGCCGGCGGGTGCGGCGACGTCCATTCTCTAGCGGAACGACAACTTTTTCTTCAAGACGCATAACGGGCTGGAAGAAATTGTAGTAAAGCCAGAGCTTATCGTAGAGGTGGTTGAGCAGGTTGGTCTGATCGATAGTCTCAAGTCGGTCATATCCAAGGTATGCCCGCACGAGGGTGCTGTTTTTCTGTTCGACGAAGCGATTGTCATTCTTCTGGTATGGTCGGCTGCGTGATTGCTCGAGATTGTCGACAGCACTTTTCCAGAATTTCTCCAGATGATCGTTGAAGAAGGCGCTGTCGTTGTCGGGATGGATTTCGATGACGGGAAAGGGTAAACGGGCCAGGATGCGTCGAAAGCCGTCCTGCATGACCAAATAGCTCCGCCCCAGCGTAGCGACCCGCTCGCTCCAGCCTGTGGCCACGTCGACCATCTGGAGCGTGTGAACGTACTGGCCGGAAGCGGACATCCCGCAGTGATGGACCAGATCGACTTCGAAATGACCGGGCTCCTGCTCGTTCCAAGGAATACGCTTTGCCGGGACGTTGCGCCGGAAGCGGTTGGCCTCTTCCGGGCCTTTGCGAGGCAATCGTGGTCGGTCCTGACCCAGCTTCTTGAGAATGCGCCTGACAGTGGAGACGCTTATTTTCTCCAACTTCTCGAGTAGAGAGGAAGAGATCTCGAGTTCTCCATGGGCAGCCAGATGCTCAGCCATCCAGACGAGATTGGGGCGCAGTCGTTCCGCACATATATGGTCGAAGCTTTCGCTGATGATCTTGAGTGCCCGGTGAATTTCAAGACCATACGTACGATCTCGCTGCCTGGTTCTCTTTTTTCGAGAGAGTTTGCCGTTGATCGATCGCAGCAGGCTTTTTCTGTGGAGCTTGGTGATGGTCTGCATTTCGTCCAGCAGTTTGCTGCGTTCTTTCCTGGTGGCTTCCCGATATCGTTTTTGCATTTTCCGTAGGTATTTGTATCGCTCATCTATGGTCATTTCATCATCATTGGACATGGTTCCCTCGGTAACATTTTCATTTGGAAGAACCATTATCCTTCAGTAACATTTTAGATGAGTGAATACGTAAGCATGTTCTTATCCCGTACCCCTCTGCTATAATGTCCCTATTATGGCAATCACCATCGAAGAAGTTCGACACATCGCGACACTGGCCCGCTTGCGCTTGACGCC
>JARRNW010000442.1:0-3550 GCA_037384565.1 Candidatus Thiodiazotropha sp. | reverse complement strand
GCCATGCCGTTATGCAGGGCGCAGGCGAGTTGCAGTAACGGTACACAACTGGCCGCGCCGCTGCCCTCCCCCAGGCGCATGCCGATATCCAGCAGCGGTTCGCCTTGCAGGGCCTGCAGGACACGTCTGTGTCCCGGTTCCGCCGAAGTGTGACCATACAGCAACCAGGGGGCGATGCCGCTATTTAGGCGGGTCGCGACCAGGGCGGCCACTGAGCTGATAAAACCATCCACCAAGACCGGCAGGCCCATGTGGCCGCAGGCCAGATAACTACCGGTCAGCCCGGCAATCTCGAAGCCGCCCAGGCAGCGCAGGGCCTCCAGGGGAGTATCCCCCAGCTGACCCTGGACCGATAGGGCGCGGCGAATGACGTCGATTTTATGTTCCACTCCGGAATGATCCAGGCCGGTACCGGGGCCGGCCAACTGTTCGGGCTCGAGCTTGAGCAGGCTGCAGGCCAGGGCCGTGGCTGAGGTGGTGTTTCCGATACCCATTTCGCCACCGATGAACAGTTGCGCACCGGCGAGTTTGGCCCGTTCGGCGGCTTGACGCCCCGCATGCAGCGCCCGTCCGAGTTGCGAAGTGTCCATGGCGGCGGTTTGGCAGAAATTGGCGGTGCCGGGGCCCAGGTGCAGATCCAGCACGCCGGGCAGTGGTCCGGGGTCGCCGACGGTGCCCAGGTTGATCACCTCCAACTGGGCCTTCAGCTGACGCGCCAGGACGCTGATCGCAGCGCCTCCCCGGGCGAAGTTTTTCACCATCTCGGCAGTGACCTCCTGGGGGAAGGCGGATACGCCTTCCTGAGCTACCCCATGATCGCCGGCAAACACCGTGATGGCGATGTGCGCCAGTTCAGGGTGTTCGCTACCCTGCAGTGCGGCGAGTTGAATCGCCAGGGTCTCGAGCTTGCCTAATGCGCCCGGTGGCTTGGTGAGGCTGTTTTGACGGTTGTAGGCCGCCTCCCGGGCGGCTTCGTCGGGGCAGGCTGCCGGAATGCTCAACCAGGTGGTGCTATCGTTCAATGGGATCTCCTTTCAAGATTTGAGGCAGACCCGCCACGGTCATAATGACCCGCTCGCAGATCTGGGCCAATGCCTGATGCAGTCGTCCGCTCTCGTCGCAGAAGCGGCGACTCAGCGGGTCCATGGGAATGACTCCAAGGTTGGTTTCATTGCCCACCAGAATGATCTCTCCCGGCAGTTCGGGCAGGGTTGTCAACAGCGCGGATCGTTCCCGATCAAGGCGCTCGGGATCCGGATCGGTCAACAGTTGGGTGAGCCAGAGGGTCAGGCAATCCACCAGCAGACAGCGGTTTTCGGCGGCATGGGTTTGCAGCGCCGTGGCCAGCCGGTAGGGCTCTTCCACCAGGGTCCAGTGAACGGGCCGGTGTGCCTGGTGGGCCAGGATGCGTTCCACCATCTCCGGGTCCCCCGCCTGGGCGGTGGCGACGTAGGTTACGGGCCAGCGGGTCTTTTCGGCCAGTGTCTCCGCCAACCGGCTCTTGCCGGAGCGTACGCCACCCAGGATCAGGGTCTTTCTATGCGCGCGTGACATACGGGGTTTCCTCGTCAGTTCGGTTGCGGCGTCATGTTGAACAGTGCACTGAGTTTGGCCCGATCGAGATGGCGCTCGACACTGTCAGCCAGACGCTCAATCTCGGCTTCTCGTATACCCTGGTAGTCCTGGGGTTGCGCCTGCTTCAGGCCGGCCCAGTGTAGCAATGTCTGACAGGCCCGGGGTTGTTCGAACAGACCGTGCAGGTAGGTGCCGAGAATCTGTCCGTCCTCACTCATGGCGCCGTCAGCGCGATCCTGCAGATGAACCGCCGGGCGGGACAGCGCCGGGCCCTGGCAGATGCCCGCATGGATTTCGTAGCCACTGACCGGCGCCCGTTCCAGGGTCAGATGACCCGAGACATTATGCAGTTGCTTGTCGGGTTCCAGGCGTGTCTGCAGGTCGAGCAGACCCAGTCCCCGGCTGCTTCCCGGGGGGCCCTCCAGGCCTTGAGGATCATCGATGCTTCGGCCCAGCATCTGAAATCCGCCGCAGATCCCGATCAAGTGCCCGGCATAGCGGAGATGGCGCTGTAGATGCGCTTCCCACCCCTGGCTCTTCAACCACTCGAGATCACTGCGCACACTTTTGCTGCCGGGGAGGATGATCAGGTCGGAGGGGGGAGGCGTCTGTCCGGGTCCGACAAAGCGCAGGCTCACCTGGGGGTGGAGTCGCAGGGGGTCCAGGTCGGTGTGGTTGCTGATATGGGGCAGGGCCGGAACCACCACTCGAAAGGTGTCACTCTCTGCGGGTGTATCGAAATCCAGGGGCAGGGCGTCCTCGGCTTCGAGGTGCAGGCCATGGAGGTATGGCAGGACCCCGAGCACCGGCTTGTTGGTGGTGCGCTCCAACCAGTCGAGTCCGGATTGCAGCAGAGCCAGATCGCCCCTGAAGCGGTTGATAACAAAGCCGACCACCCGCGCCCGCTCTGATTCGCTAAGCAGAGCCAGGGTGCCGACGATATGGGCGAATACCCCGCCCCGGTCGATATCGGCGATGAGAATGACCGGAATGTTCACCGCCTCGGCGAACCCCATGTTGGCGATATCGTTGTCCCGCAGATTGATCTCCGCGGGGGAGCCGGCCCCCTCGATGACCAGTGCCTGGTACTGTTCGCTCAGGCGGAAGTAGGAGTCAAGGACAGCGTGGCGGGCTTTCGCCTTGTAGTGGTGATAGTCCAGGGCCTCCATATTGCCGATGGCCCGGCCGTGGATGATCACCTGGGCGCCGGTGTCGCTGTTGGGTTTGAGCAATATCGGATTCATATCGGTGTGGGGCGGGAGGCGGCAGGCTTGGGCCTGCACCGCCTGGGCGCGTCCGATCTCGCCCCCTTTGGAGGTAACCGCGCTGTTTAGGGCCATGTTCTGGGGTTTGAAGGGAGCGACCCGCACCTCCTGGCGCTGCAGCCAGCGGCACAGGGCGGTGACCAACAGGCTCTTGCCCGCATCGGAGGTGGTTCCCTGAACCATTACCGCGGCACAATTTGCCAGGGGTGTGTCGAGATTGTTCATAGGGTTTTCCGAATCGGGCTCAAATGGGGCAGGGCCTGGGTGAGGCGTTGCCATTGCGCTTCGCATCCCGGCAGGCCGAAACGCAGGCTGGCCGGTGCATCGAACAGTCTAACCAGGATGCCCTGTTGTGCGAGCGCGTGGTGCAGGGTCCGGGCGTGGGGGGTGATGACCCATTGAAACAGGGCGCTGCCTCCCGATGGCGCCAGGCCGTGGTCCGTCAGCAGTCTGCGCAAGCGGTCGCTTTGCATAGGCAGACTCTGGCGTGCCTCGGCTTGCCACTCCAGATCCCGCAATGCGCTACTCGCCACCCAGCGGCTGGGACCACTGACACTCCAGGGTCCGAGCAGGGCTTCGAGACGTGATAGTAGAGAGGCTTCGGCGCAGACAAACCCGACCCGCGCCCCCGCCAGGCCGAAAAACTTACCCAGGGAGCGCAGTACGATCAAGCCGGGTCGGGGGTGAGTCAGCAGGCTGATCTCCGGACT
>JARRNW010000441.1:0-3562 GCA_037384565.1 Candidatus Thiodiazotropha sp. | reverse complement strand
CCTGAACCAGACGTTGGCGAAACCCGACAGCACACCACTGCCAACCCCGGTCAGACAAGCAGTAAAGCAGTTGATCGATCAAGTGGTAAAGCTCAACGACCCGCAATTCAAGACGCTCCTGGCCCGAGCCCTTCCCATGAGTGGCAACCAGACCGAGTCCCTGTTACTGCAAGGCAGCGTGAACCCAAAGGATTTCAAACTCAACCTGATGCGTCTCGTCGGATTGGTGCGCAGCATCATCAACTCATCCCCACCCATGACGGGAGAACGTCAATCCGCTGCTGGCACAGGCACCCTATCCCCGGGCTCACCTCAGACACTGCCTCAAACGACCTCCCTGACAGCCCCACATACCCCTGTTGCCGCGCCCGCTCAACCCCCAGCTACCGCCTCGGAACCCAACCCAACAGTCAAACTATTGCTGGACCTGTTCAAACACCTGGATGGCGCGGTAGCGCGCATCCAGACCAACCAGTTGCATTCACTCGCGACGGAAGACAGCGGACGCCCGATTTGGCAGTTCGAACTGCCGATCCAGCAAGAAAACGGTATCGATTTGTTTCAGTTCCGGATCACTCCTGACGCGCATCACGGCAGCAAAGAGCAAGCACCCGGCTGGCGTCTAACCCTGCACATGAACCTCGGCTCGCTGGGACCGATGAAGGTGCAGCTACATCTCGTCGGCGAACGCGTATCGACAGTGATCTGGTCGGAAAACCCCGAGACCTCACAGCGTGTGGTGAATCACCTCGACACCCTGCGCAGGGGACTGGTAGCCGCCGGTCTCGAGGTCAGTAAACTCGCCGCCTATCAGGGCTCGGCGGTCAATGAACATGAACTACCCAGTGACCACACACTGCTCAGCGAGAAGGCATGAAACGGAAAGATCAACCACCGGACGAGGTTGCAATCGCGCTCAACTACGACGGTGAAAATGCTCCCAGGCTTACCGCGAAAGGACGTGGTGAACTGGCGCAACGCATACTCGCCCTGGCCGAGGAACATGACGTGCCACTGCACGAAGATCCGGAACTGGCAGCCCTGCTGTCACAACTCCCGCTGGGTGAGGAAATTCCCCAGGCCCTGTACCGGGCGGTAGCGGAAGTCATCGCCTTTGCCTACCTGCTTTCAGGGAAGCGGCCGCCAGGTTATGAAGATATCGAATAGGCAGTGACCGCCCGAAACGCGCTGAAAGATGGAAAAGAATCTGGAAATCGCCAGGTCAATGTTACGATTTTTCTGTCGCTAACCTTCGCATTTCATCCTGATATATGGGTTATTCCTAGCTAGTAAATCGGTTGATTTTCATTTTTACTAGAGATGCAGATATTTATCTGAATGGAATGTTAATAATGTATTCAATTGCAAGGAGCAAGAAAAAATGGATGCTATGCAAGGAAGTCAATTAGGTAACGCCTCTCAAGCTTCAAACTCTCAATTCTCATGTGACTGCAGTAGAACGGAACTACATTGTGATGGCAGTTCAATCACATATGAAAATGGAAGCACAACATTTAATGGAACGGGTGGATCTGACAATATTGACGTATGTACCAACTGGGATGGATCAACGGACATCACCTGCAACGGAAATACTTATCACCTAACCCCTGAGCAGTCACAGAACTTGACAATTAATGGTGGTAGTGGCGACGACAATATCACTTCAAGGGGTTATCAGCTTTGCGGAAGTAACAACCTCACTCTGAATGGCGGGAGTGGTGACGACACGATCAATGGTGGTTTCGGCAGTGAAACCATCAATGGAGGCTCGGGCGACGATACCATCAATGGTGGTGGGGGTAGCGACAACATCAACGGTGGATCGGGAGACGATACCATTAATGGCGGTTGGGGTTGCGACAATATCAACGGCGGATCGGGAGACGATACCATCAATGGTGGTTGGGGTCGTGACAACATCAACGGCGGATCGGGGGACGACACCATTAATGGTGGACCGTGTCATGATTACATCAATGGCGGTTCTGGTGATGATACCATCGACGGTTATCCTGATGATGGTTCCGTGATCATTGACACTGATGATGACATGTTGTACATATCACCTTGTCCAGGCGGAGATGGCAATGTCATTATTAATGGTGATGTTAATATCAATGTGGACAACAGCACCAATACCACCAACAATGAAACACAGTCGACAAATCAGGACACGGGTGGTGGCCTTCTCTCACTCCTGGATCCGCTAGGTCTGTTAGGGGGTGGCGGACCCAATCTGGGCGGGGGCGGTGGATTTCCGCTCAACTTGATTCCGTCTAAGTAAGCGAAACGAGGGTAAGGCTATTGGTCCTTACCCTCGCTTAGCTGACACAGAAATTTGAACACCCTCGCAGATCGAGCTAAAAGTTCGTTACCTAATTAATCAATCGGCCCACTAGATTTCGTTGTTTTGCTTAAGCCAACTCTTTACGAACAAGTTTTGTTTTTTTAAAAGCACTGAATCACCTCGTCCAAAAGATACAACTTCATCATCTTCTGAAAAATTGCCTTCTTGCTCGGCGGTTATTACTGCCTGGTTGGTTGCTTGAACATTCCTTTTCAAACCCGTTCCGATCTCCTCCCAACTGGGTAAAGTCAATCCGGGCGAGTCGCTCTTTTGTTCGGTTTTGTCGATATCGAGAAATTCGAGATCGTCGACATCTTTCAGTCTTTGACTTTCCATTCCGACTGTTTCACCGATCTCGAGTATGTCTTTCACGACATTTTCCGCCAGATCGTTGATCCCTTCCCTGCCCGCGGATTCGATGAATTCGTTGGCGAGTCGGGTTTGCTGATCCCGGTTTCGTTGTTCAAACTAACGTTTGACCACGGCTTCCGGTTGGGGGCTTTGGCTGGCCTGTTGATAGAGGGTCTGGCCCTATCTCTGGTCTGCGCCTTGGGTAGCTTGAGACTGAGTGGTGGTGCTGTGGGTGAATAGATTGGCTGAAGTCACGGGTCCCTCCGTACACTATTTTTGGGTTTATCCCGGATCTTATGTCATTGAAGGCGTGCCTGGATACTGGGGATTACCCATACATCCTTTAACTGAGGCCGGAACGGCGTTTGCTTATGGCGGTGCTTTAGATTTCATTCCGGTTTGTGCTGGAGATGTGGTGTATGGATAAACTGTTGCGGATCTGCGGATGACATCCGGTATCGCACCCTCAGGCATTCTGGATCCCGGCATACGCCGGGATGACGGCGGTTATTTCTGGCTTGAGTAAGTGAGTTTCCTCCAGGACCGGTCTTTTGTAAAAAATTCACCTGATTACCTACGATGCTCCGCCATAGGGTGGTGGGTGTGAGCATTGAGCAATGGTTTGAAAAGTGTTGAGTTTTGAGTGGATGAGTTCGCTGCGCTCACCGGTTATGGGCCCCCCACACCCTTCGGTGGGTGTTGTAAAAGCATGCCGAGACTCATCTCAAACTGATTTTGGTTGCAGATACAATCGATTTTGTGCTTTTTATCGAACGTTTTACCGAGGCAATTCATTGTTTCCGCCTTTTGCGACCCCCTCTTTCGCGGGAGAGGGCCAGGGAGAGGGAGTATAAAGAATTT
>JARRNW010000440.1:0-3868 GCA_037384565.1 Candidatus Thiodiazotropha sp. | reverse complement strand
GTTCGCGCCATCAGGTCACGCTTGCCGATTATCACATCCGCGACGTCCACGACCCGTGACAGCAGCGGATTTTCACTCCAATCATCGAACTCGGTATCGAGCTCATTGATAACGAATGAAAACAGTCCGAGATTACCCGCCGTCTGACCAGCCTGAATGAGCGCCATATCCAAATCCTGCAGGAGACTGCGCCGGTTCTTCAAGCCAGAGGTCGCATCGTTCAACCCAATCTCAGCCGCTGCCAGCGTCTGCTTGGAACGCATGATGCGGGAATTCACAGTAGCCTGCAGAAACTGAGGTCTGACCGGTTTGGTAAGAAAGTCATCCGCTCCGGCGTGGAGTGCGAGAATCTTCTTCTCCGGATCATCCTCACCAGAGAGGAAAACGATCGGAATGAAAGCGAAGGATTTTCTGTTGCGAATCACCTGGGTCAACTCGATGCCGTTCGCCCCGGGCATATAGAGATCCATCAAAATCAAATCCGGTTGAAATTCATGTACCGCACCCATCACATTCAGCGGATTGATGATCGCGAGGGTTTCCAACCCGCCCTTTTGCAGCAAGGCCGCGGCGAATTTTGCCTGTGCCTCGTCATCCTCGACGATCAAGACTCGAAAATGAGGTTTGAGCCGGGGCGCCACAATCTCTTTGATGACACTCATCAGTTCATTGATATTGACCGGTTCGGAGAGGCACTGGGTTGCCCCCGCCCTGAGAACCTCGAGGCGTACTTCGATATCACATTGTGTTGAAAGAAAGACCAGTTCCGGACAGGCCAACTTCTTTCGCCGCATCGTGCTCAGAAGATCAGTCAATGGGGCGATAACCGGGAGAAAGGCTGTATCAACCAGCAGAACCCGGGCCTCTTGGCGTTGCAGCACCGACGGCAATTCCTCGTACTCGCTCAGCCGATGAATTTGCCAACCATTCTGTTCGATCGCTGCGGTGATCGCGTCACCTTTCGCCTCACTGCGATGCCAGTAGATAACATCCACATGAGATGACCTTTGAGGTGGCTGGTCACCGATCTTTCGGGCAGCATTGATCCCCTGTTCCAGATCCTGCAGCAGCCGCTGCAATTTCGTGACCTCCACGTCATCGGGTTGGGCATTTTCCTCATAGACATCGCTGATCGCACGCTCGATATCGACGGAGAGCGCATGGATATTGACCAGCCCCAGATGGTTGCACTTCTTGTTCAACTCATCCAGTAGGCGCAGAACGACGCGGATTCCGGAACTGTTCCACATACCGGAGGGTAACACCGGCCAGTTGCCCTTGATCTGTTTAAGCAACTCTGGTAGGTCATTGAGTAGATTCAGATCCCGTGAATCCTGATTGGCAGGCATTATGCTTCCTCCAGACCCGACCACCGCCCATGGATCAGCCGAATCCTGTTTGTTGATATGTTGAAATCGCCCTGTGTGAGGTTAACCCAATTCAACAAACCAGTCACTTAGGGCTCGAGAGATCAATTACGATTCATTTTCATCACTACCCAGTGACCGATATTCGGCTATGATTAAGCGGACACGGGGATCGCCCGACCAGAGTCGTGTCAGAAATCCATGACCCGCCGACCCGCAACACTGCACTATTGCTGTATGACGTCCATGTCTCAGACCACATCGATCGCAACACTTAGAAATATTGGACTTATCGCACACATTGATGCGGGAAAAACCACGGTCACCGAACGCATCCTCTACTACACGGGACGCACCCGGCAGATCGGTTCTGTGGATCACGGCACCACCATAACCGATTGGATGGACCAGGAACGGGAACGGGGTATTACCATCGTTGATGCCGCGGTGACAACCCATTGGCATGATCATCAAATCAACCTCATCGATACCCCCGGACATATCGATTTCACAGCTGAGGTTCAGCGAGCTCTGCGGGTACTGGACGGCGCAGTGGTCATTATTGACGCCTCTCAGGGTGTCGAACCACAGAGCGAGACCGTATGGCGTCAGGCGGATCACTACCGAGTGCCCAGACTCTGCTTTATCAACAAAATGGATCGCCTCGGAGCGGATTTCGATCACGCGGTCACTACGCTGGCGGAGCGACTGGGCGCCCGACCCGTGGTGATACAGATGCCCATGGGCTCGGAGTCCGGTTTCTTAGGTATCGTCGACCTGATCACGATGCGCACCATCACCTGGAGCGACGCTCAGGGAATGGAACCTTTAACCGGAGAGATTCGAGCGGAGCAACTTGAGGCTGCCCGGGCAGCACGGAATACCATGATCGAGACCATTGCCGGAGAGGATGACCAGCTGCTCAGCCTCTGGCTCGACAATTCCGATATCGACCCGGTACAGATCCGTGAAGCGCTGCGACGGGTGGTGATCAATAAAGGCATGAACCCGGTGTTGTGTGGCAGCGCCCTTAAGAACAAGGGTATACAACCCCTGATGGACGCCATAGTCGACTACCTGCCCTCCCCGGCCGACGTCGCTGCCGTTGAGGCCAAACACCCAGACAGGGACACCTCGGTATCCTGTATCCCTGACCCACAAGCCCCGTTGTGCGCCCTGGTCTTCAAAACGGTCACCGACCCCTATGCTGGGCGACTCTGCTATGTGCGCGTCTATTCGGGGGAATTGAAATCGGGCGCCACGCTGCTCAATCCCAGATTCGGACGCCCACAAAAAGTGGGGCGTCTTGAGCGTATGTACGCCGAGCATCGGGAGAATATCGACAGCATCCCCAGCGGGGATATCGCCGCCATTCTCGGCCTTAAAGAGGCCGTGACAGGCGATACCCTCTGTTCTACGGATCATCCGGTTCTGCTGGAATCCATCGTTTTTCCCGACCCGGTAATCAAAATCACCGTAACCCCCGTCACAGCCCAGGACAATGAACGCCTGGCCGAGGCGCTCCAACACCTGGCGGATGACGACCCGACCTTTCGCACTGAACTGGAAAGCGAAACCGGCCAGATCCTGCTCGCCGGCATGGGCGAACTCCATTTAGAAGTACTGTTGGAACGATTGAAGCGTGAACAGGGTGTGAGCGTTCGCACAGGCAAGCCCAAGGTAGCCTATAAGGAGACGATCAGACGAAACGTAGCAAGTGCGCAAGGCCGTTTCATTCATCAGACGGGTGGTCAGGGCCAGTACGGCCATGTGGTGATCGCGGTTAGCCCGGCGCCCGAGGTCGATGGCATACAATTCAGCAACGGACTGGCTTCGGACGCGATCCCGAAGCAGTACCTGCCTGCAATCGAATCCGGATTACAGGAAGCCTCGCGCAGCGGAGTCATCGGCGGTTATCCCGTCACTGGTCTCAGAATCACCCTGTTGGACGGTTCCGCCCATAGCAAGGATTCCAATCCCCTGGCGTTTAAGATCGCTGCCGGAATGGCGTTGCGCGAGGCGACGTAATGGGACAGCTTGCGAGTCGTAACGCAGAGGTATTGGGAATCAAGGACCGCCCCGGCAGACGTAAGGCAATCCGCAATCATGTGGCGCTTTCGGGTATGTTCGGTTATGCCACTGATCTGCGTTCAGCCACCCATGGCCTCGGCTCGTTCAGCATGGAATTGGATCACTACGCGCCGGCACCGCCTCAGGTAATGAAGAATTTCGGACGCTGAGTGTTCATCTTTCGGTGCTGACACTGGGCAGACCGGATCGGGTGGGCAACTTATCAACCCAAGTTTCGGAGTTCTGAGTACTATTCGGAGCCTGAATCGTGATTTAAACTCCGAAAATTGAGCTATCAACACATCGGATTAAAGATAAAACCTGGGAAGCAGCCAACTGAACGCCAGCCACATAATCAGGATCAACGGCAACCCAACACGCAGAAAATCACCGAAGGTGTAATTCCCAGCACTCATCACTAACAGGTTGGT
>JARRNW010000439.1:0-3584 GCA_037384565.1 Candidatus Thiodiazotropha sp. | reverse complement strand
GCCTGGCCGCAGGGGACTACCAAGAGGTCTACGCCATCAATCCCCCTAATGCCGTACTCGCCACCTATCTGGGGCGCGCCGACGCGGGAGGTGCCGGCGAGGTGGTGCGGCGTCTTCCGGTCGTGACTTCTAAAATCGACGTGCAACAACTCGACCTCATCGCCGTCAGCGAACCGCTTCCCCATCTGCCCTGGGCCGTGAAAGCGGAGATGGCACCCGACATGAAGGCGCGTCTCCAGGAAATTTTAGTAAATTTAAAGGCGACGGAAGAGGGGGCAAGGGTTTTGAAAAAGGCACGTTTGACCGCCCTCAATCCGGTTACTGACAAGGCGTATGATGCTCACCGGTTGATCATTGACTTCATCGATGAGCATTAATTCATGGATCTGGGATCTGTGACTCACACCATCAACTTCTCCAGAAGCTTGCGTGTGCGTTTCATCTTCTGGATCGTCATCGTGTTGCTGTTGACTCTGGGCGGTGCGGCTTATTATGTCTACTCGGCACAACAGACCCTGTTGGCCAACAGTCTGCAAACCAAGGTTGAGGCCCTGGGTCGGTTCATCGCCCTGATCAGCCCGGATGCTATCTACGCTTTCAATATCACCCTGCTGGATCGCTATGTTAAACAGATCTCGGAAGACGAGGATGTCCTGTTTGCACAGATCCGTTCCCCTGGCGGTACACCCATGACCACCTACCTGCCTCAGGGTATCACTCGGGAGCAGGAGAAGCGCTGGATCAAAACCATTGACGAAACCCAGGATCCCCAACGATTGATGGTGGATAAGGTCATTTTCTACAGTTTTACGATTGGCGCGAACGGAGAGGACCTCGGTCAGGTACTGGTGGGGCTCGACAGTCGGCCGATGCAGGTGCACGCAGGACAGGTTTTGAAGGATTTGATCAAAATCTTCAGTGCCATAGTGATAGCGCTGGGTTTTCTGATATTCCTGATCTTCAAATGGCATGTGCTGGTTCCCGTGGGGCGACTGAAAACTGCCGCCATCAGGGTGTCCGAAGGGGATTTCACCCATCAGATCGACATACAGCGTCATGACGAACTCGGCCAGCTCACAGAGTGCTTCAACGCCATGATGGATGAGATCAATATCGATCGTGAAGCGCTCATCTCCAGCAATCAGCGTTTGGGCGAAGAGATCCATCAGCGACAGCTGGCAAATCAGGAGCTGACCAAGTTGTCTCTGGCGGTGGAACAAAGTCCCGCTTCGGTGGTGATTACGGATCTGAAGGGGTATGTCGAATATGTCAATCCGAAGTTCTGTGAAGTCAGCGGCTACTATCGGGAGGAGGTGATCGGCAAACAGATTCCAATGTTTGGGAATGAAACCAAGGTTCCGGAGGAGAGGCAGCGGATCATCGGGAAATTGAGTCAGGGCAGTCTCTGGAAAGGTGAATTCCGTAATCAGCGTAAGAACGGTGAGGAGTATTGGGAGTCAGCGGTTTTGGTGCCGATTCGTGACGAACAGGGACAGGTCACCCACTATCTGGCGGTCAAGGAGGACATCAGTGAACGCAAGGCATTCGAGGAAACCCTGGTGGAACAGGCGACACTCGATCAGTTGACCGGACTGCCCAACCGCTTCCTGGCCATGGATCGCTTGCAACAGTTGATGCAGCATGCAAATCGTGAAAACACCAAGGTCGGTGTGATCTATATCGATCTCGATAATTTCAAGCTGGTCAACGACAGCCTCGGTCATGCGACCGGAGACGGGTTGTTGGTGCAGGTCGCCAAGCGGATCTGGGAACAGCTTCGCGATGAAGATACCCTGTGCCGTCTCGGTGGTGACGAGTTCATGGCTCTGGTACCGAATCTCAGGCATCCCGCAGAAGATCTTCAGGTCATACTGGATCGTCTGATCGAGTCCGTGAAAACCCCTTTCGTGGTCAGTGAGAACGAAATCAGTGTGACTTCCAGTATCGGTCTGTCGCTTTTCCCGGACGACGGTGAGAGTGTCGGCGTGCTGATGAGCCATGCGGACATCGCCATGTACGAGGCCAAGCGGTCAGGGCGAAACACCTTCCGTTTCTTCACCCATGAGATGAATGAACAGGTACGCGAAAAGATGGTCCTGGAAAGCCGTCTCAGGCATGCCTCGGATCAGGGAGAGCTCTACCCGGAATATCAACCGGTGATTCGGCTCTCCGATGGGGCCGTGGTGGGTGCTGAGACACTGCTGCGTTGGTGCAACCCGGAATTGGGGGAGGTTGCCCCCAGTGTCTTCATCCCCGTTGCCGAGCAGTTTGGCCTGATCCGACCGATCACCGATTGGTTGTTGCAACGCATCATGATCGATGCCCAGGAATGGACCGGGCGTCCGGACGATTTCTGGCTTTCGATCAATGTACCGCCGATCTATTTCTGCGAAGAGAACTTTCGCGATGCCTTGAGCAGGACTCAGCAGAAAGCCGACGGGCTGGGTATGCGTTTGTGTGTCGAGATCACCGAAAACCTGTTCCTGCAAAATGACAGAGTCGCGCTGACGGTATTTCAGTACCTCAGGTCCCTGGGCGTGAGTTCCGCGGTGGATGATTTTGGCACCGGATATTCCTCACTCGCCTATCTCAAACAGTTCCCTCTGGATTTCCTCAAGATCGACCGGACCTTTGTGGATGGTCTGCCGGAAGACCCGGACGATCAGTCACTTACCGAGGCGATCGTCCTGATGGGACATCGTCTGGGGATCAAGATCATCGCCGAAGGGGTTGAGAACGAGGTTCAGCTCCAGTATCTGAACGACCTCAATGTGGAGTATGCACAGGGTTTTCACATCGCCCCACCAATGAGTCAGCAGCTGTTTTCTGAGTACCTCGTCAGGTTGGACTAGTGTGCGACACGCTCAGCGGCTCGTGAGTAAGTTCAAAAATCCCTCCTAACTTTGGGTCATAAAGTGTGGTAATTTGTCACATCCACAAGGCTTGAAAGCGCCAAGAAAATAGGTGAATCTTAATCCCATCCCGTCTCAATGCCGCAACAGGTCAATTTGCCGTTCCTCGAGAGGATGAGGTGCAACTCGAGAAAAGAGTAGGCAAATTGAGCGTACATGGTCCAGAGAGGGTTACTGCCAGAGCGTGGCATACGGTTTTTCGTTAAGGCGATGATGGCTTCATGGGGGATTTGGAGCCAATGACAACGCCTGTACCACCCCTCGGAAAATCGCAGTTCCGGCAATAATTCGCGACTGCATGCTATGAATAAGACAAAATAGATCGGGGGAGAAACGTATGTCTCAGAAGAGTTACACAGGGTATTCAGGTTATCATTTTTACGGACCGATCCGGTATCTGGTTTTTGCCTGCCTGGCGCTATTTTCCCTGAGTGTATCAGCGGCGTATAGTATCAACCCCACCTCCCTCGCCTTTGGCAATGTCGTGGTTGGTACTACCAGTAGTTCCAGGACAGTTACTATCAGCAATGACAACAGTGCCGATGTGCTCGAGTTCACATCGATCAGTGTGTCCGGACCGTTCAATGTGACCAACCACTGTCCGATGCTGGCGGACGGTCTCACGTTGAGTGGTATGGATACCTGTACCATTGATGTGACCTATTCACCCCA
>JARRNW010000438.1:0-6793 GCA_037384565.1 Candidatus Thiodiazotropha sp. | reverse complement strand
CGGAACCAGTAGTCGCAGCAACCGTCCCGACAGTGACCGGGTCGGCAACTACCGTTTCGACGGCTACAACCTGACCCTGAAATTCGACAACGGTGTGGAGAAAAACCTACCGGTATTCGCAACCGATGATACAAACCGGGGTATCTGGTTTGATGGGGGCTACCTGTATCGAAAGGATTGATCCCCTTTGAATAACCTGGACCCAATGGCACGGTTTTCACAGCCAGAAACCACCATCATTCCAGCAAACGCAGAGATCCATAATGCCAGACGGTGCGATATTCGGGGTAGATTATCCCCCTCCCCGTCGGTTAAGGTAGGATTACTCGCAGGGATACGGCATGAGTAAACGAGGAAGAACAACGATCGCGGAGAATATAATTGTTTGCCTCATGCACCATCGAACCGACGAAACCACATACTCTGTTATAGACGTTCCCTACAGCATGAATGGACTCAACACAATCAAAACCGTCGCGCTATGACAATCTCATTACCAGCAATAACAACCCGAACTGAGCAGGACAACGATTTAAATTCGGTACAGGAGTTCCCTATGAAAGTATTGCGTTTTTTTGCCTTATGGTTTTTTTCACTCTCGGCAGCCAGTGCCGGTACCCTTGAAGAACTCAAGGACGTACCCGCATCGAAATATGAAATAGGCAAACTAAAACTCAGTATGCTTGCCTTCGAAAAATCGATTGAATTCAATCAGAGGGAGGTTGGTCAAAGTGGCTTTGTCATTACCCAGTTCCGCACAGAGGAATTTATCGGCCACTTGCTACTCGTCGCTTCGATGACCGGTGACTCAAAGGATGTCAATAAACAAACCTGCCAAGAGCTACTCGAAGCCATTCGGGACAACATAAACTTCACAGATATTGTTCTCGACTTGTGGAACGATCTCACCGGCGAACAACTCATCGCCCTCAAACAAGAAGTACTCCTGAAAGCAGAACTATTTTCCAAAACTAATCAAAACATTAAGGTCGATTGCAGATAACCTGGTCGACAATGACCCTTAACTTAAGTGCAAACCGCTCAGTTTCCGTCATTCCGGCGTATGCCGGAGGAGTGGTGCATGGATGCACCGTTTACGGACCTAAGAATGGCATCCAGGGATATCGAACCGTCACGCCTTCTGGATCCCGGCATGCACCGGGATGACGGTGTTTTTTTAAGCTTAGCGTCACGCTGATAGGTTCACTTTATTCGTTACACCACGCTTGTGGTGACAGGCAAAACTCCCGCATCGGCTTAAGCTTATAGCGCTCAATCACGGTTTTTCCAGGCCTTGAGGCAGGTTTAGGGCGTTGGGCTTGCAGAGCTGCTGGTCAAGCCGTACCATTCCCGCTTTTCGGCACATTTCAGCGAATTCTCACAGGATACCAGCCATGCGCAGCCATTATTGCGGACAGATCAACAGCAGCCATATCGACCAGGAAGTGGAACTTTGCGGATGGGTCCACCGCCGGCGTGATCATGGTGGCGTCATCTTTATTGATCTGCGCGATCGGGAAGGACTGGTGCAGGTGGTCTACGATCCCGATCTCCCGGAGGTCTTCTCCCTTGCGGAAGGGGTTCGCAACGAGTTTGTTCTGCGGATCAAAGGCCGGGTCCGTGCCCGTCCGGAGGGGACGGTGAATAAAGATCTGCCCACCGGAGAGATCGAGATCCTGGGACTCGAGCTGGAAATTCTCAATCGCTCCGAGACCCCTCCGTTTCAGCTCGATGAACATGAAAAGGCCTCGGAAGAGATCCGTCTGCGCTATCGCTACATCGATCTTCGCCGCCCGGAGATGCTTGAGAAGATCCGTATCCGTTCCCGGGTGACCCAGGTGCTGCGTCGCTTCCTGGATGCCCAGGGATTCCTGGATATCGAAACCCCCATGCTGACCAAAGCCACTCCGGAAGGGGCCCGGGACTACCTGGTACCCAGCCGTACCCACCCCGGGGAGTTCTTCGCGCTGCCCCAGTCACCCCAGCTGTTCAAGCAATTGCTGATGATGTCGGGTATGGATCGTTACTATCAGGTTGTTCGCTGTTTTCGCGATGAGGATCTGCGCGCCGACCGGCAACCGGAGTTCACCCAGCTCGACATCGAGACCTCCTTCATGAATGAGGATGAGATCATGCGTCTCAATGAGGAGATGATTCGTCAGCTAATGAGGAGATGATTCGTCAGCTCTATCAGGAGGTGCTGGGTGTGGCGCTGCCCAATCCCTTCCCACGCATGACCTATGATGAGGCGATGGAACGCTACGGATCCGATCGTCCCGATCTGCGGGTGCCCCTGGAACTGGTGGATCTGCGGGATCTCATGCAGGAAGTGGAATTCAAGGTCTTCTCAGGACCCGCCAAGGATCCGAAAGGTCGTGTCGCCGCAATGAAGGTTCCGGGAGGGTGTTCCCTGAGCCGCAAGCAGATCGATGAGTACACCAAGTTCGTCGGGATCTATGGCGCCAAGGGTCTGGCTTACATCAAGGTCAATGAAAAGGCCAAAGGGGTTGAGGGTCTGCAGTCTCCGATTCTCAAGTTTCTCCCCGATTCAGTGGTGCAGGGGATCCTGGAACGTACCGCGGTCGAGGATGGTGACCTGATCTTCTTTGGTGCGGACAAGACCCATGTGGTCAATGAGTCCCTTGGGGCGCTACGGGTGAAGGTTGGCCAGGACATGGATCTGTTGCAAGGGACCTGGAAACCGCTCTGGGTCATCGACTTTCCCATGTTCGAGTGGGATGAGCAGCACGATCGCTGGACACCGCTGCATCACCCCTTCACATCTCCGATCCTCGATCAGATCGATCTGCTCGATTCCGATCCGGGTAGGTGCAAGTCACGCGCCTACGATATGGTGATGAACGGGGTTGAGTTGGGTGGTGGTTCGATCCGTATTCACCAGCAGGAGGTTCAGCAGAAGATCTTCAAACTGTTGGAGATCAACGATGAAGAGGCCGAGGAGAAGTTTGGGTTCCTGCTGAGCGCACTCAAGTTCGGTTGCCCGCCGCACGGAGGACTGGCGTTTGGTGTCGATCGACTGGTCATGCTGCTGACCGGTTCGTCCTCGATCCGGGAGGTCATGGCCTTTCCCAAGACCCAGACAGCCGCCTGCCTGCTCACTTCTGCGCCATCCGAGGTTTCTGCTGATCAGTTGCGTGAACTGTCCATCCGGGTTCGAAAACCGGTGGTCGAGGAGAGTATTGGTGGTTGTGTACACCCGTAAGGGTGAGGTGCTGTTGTTACATCGGGTCAAGCCCAGGCATTTCTGGCAGTCAGTGACAGGCAGTCTTGAATGGGGCGAGTCGCCAATCCAGGCTGCACGGCGAGAACTCTACGAAGAGACGGGGCTAATGGCCGGTACTGGATTGCGGGATCTGGGTTGCCGGGAGCGCTTTCCGATTCTACCCGCCTGGAAAGGGCGTTATGGCCAAAGCGACTTCGTCAATACGGAGCACTGGTTTGCCTGGATGGCGCCGTATCGACGATTGCCGCGATTGCAGCCGGCCGAACACGATGCCTATCGATGGTTGAATGGCCGGCAAGCCTTGCGATTGGCCACGTCCTGGACTAATCGCAAGGCAATTCGGTCGCTTCTGTTCGGGGCCTGAGTTGTGATCAGGCGTTCAGTTTTTCCATCACCCGCATTAATTTTTCTTTAGCTTCTACAGCAACCTGCTTAGGCTCATCGGTGGTACAGTGCGCCAGGATGGTCACCGGGTCCATGAAACTCACTACAACCTTACCGTTGTCAGCCTCACGCATGATGAAATTACATGGCAGCAGGGTACCTGCGTTCGGTTCGTCTCGGATTACCCGATCGGCAAGCCCCGGATTGCAGGCGCCGTAAATGTGGTAGGCGGGGATGGTTTTATCCATTTTGTTCTTAAAGATAGCCTGAACGTCGACATCGCTGACGACTCCCAGGTGTTCGCTCATGAGGACCTCTTTGACACGCTCCACGGCCTGTTCGAAGGGGAGATCGATTTCAGTGTTAAATTCGTACATATTGCCTCCTGTTTTGAGTGCCCGCATTCCAGCAAAGTTTGGGATTAATAACATTGAATTTCATCAAACACAAAGCGCATACGCAAATGGACTCAGTAACTCAGCAAATTGTCCGTTCATTCCCGGTTAATTTTCTTTTGGATGGTCTTTACTTGACCTGATTTGGTATCACCCATCACAAACTCGTTCCGTAATGCTGAACTTTCCAGAGTAGCGGAAGGTGGTGCCGAGCAGGGGATGGCGGATTTTGAAGTCGAGATGTACTTTGTCGTCGGCACAGGCGCTTTCGATAATCACGGCTTCCCCCAGCAACAGCCAGTTGGGTAGAGGGATCGAGAATCCGGCAATATTCCATAAATAGTTGATGCTGCGATAGACCAGGGCCTGGTCGATAACCGATAGCTTCATGCGGATACCCATGCCGAACTTCACAAATTCGATGACCTCATGCGGATTTTTCGTAACCATGTGCGATTCGAAAACGACAGGTTCCTTGTCATTAAAATGGAGGGTTCGATGCCACATCAACATGTTTTCTTCACGTGTTTGAGCCAGATTTCGAACCACGGTCGCAATCTCGACCCCCTGTTGGGAAACCAGCGCACCAAAAAACCTTCCTGCAAGGACAAACAACTTGGCTGCGGGTGAGTGGTAGACCTCATTCATGATCCCCACTAGCGTTAGACAGTCCTGGGACTCCGGGCTCAAGTCATAATGTCGTTTAACAACGGGCGCCAATTTTTTCCACTCATTCCCTAAGGCCTTTTTAATCACAGGTTCCTGTTTGTATGTTTGCATGTGCGTTCCCTCAAGCTAGAAATGTCGGTTTGAACACCATTAGAAAATAGATCACAACCATGGCCGTGAAAGCTGGGACTCCCAGCATGAACCAGATGTCGGCCAGATGTTGATATTGCCCATCTAGTTTTATGTTGCGTTGGCAGGCCTCCTGCGCCATATCCCGCATTTGAATCTGTAGCCAGACAACCGGAAGCCAGCAGATTCCCGCGATAACATACAGGATGATCGTTAAGATCACCCATCCCTGATTCAGAGAGTTGCCCATCAGATGCAACAACCAGAGTCCGCTGATGGGCTGTATAAGTACCGTTGGTGTGGTGATGAGCCAATCGGCAATTACCACCAGTCGATTGGTTACTGCAATGGCGTGGATATCACCGCTTCGATCAGTGAGCCATTTATAAAAGGCGCTTCCCAAACCGGTTCCAAAAAGCAGAGTCGCACTGAGGATATGGATCCATTTTACCAACAGATATTCGTTCATGGTTTTTTCTCCAGGATCATCATGATGTAGGTACTCACCATTAAAGGCAGGTTCTTGCTGATCGGGCCAAAGGGTTGAAGCCAGTACTCGGGAAGAAACAGAGAGATAATGATGCTGTAGCCCAAGATCATCACCATCTGGAAACCACCAACCCATTGGATGCGGTAGGCAAACAGCGTGGCCAGGCCCAGAGCTATATCGAGCAAGGATGCGCCATATAGAAATAGTGGTGCGGCTTGCGAGGGAATACCAACCCGCTGCAACAAGCCGAAACTGTAGGTTGCAGGTACTGCGAATATTGAGATAAAACCCGTATGGATCCACACAAAACCGATCGCGATGCGTAACAGTATTCGCACAAAATAGAGTCTTGCGTACCATCGGTCAGAGGTTCCGCTCGGTGTTTTCCTGAGCCAGGACTCCAATCGGGAGGGCATGGCTCCCAATATTCCGGCAGTCTCACGCACATCTCCAGTATTTCCCGAGATCAGCATTCCAACGGTCTCTGGGCTCACGGGTAGCTCTCGATTCCAGCTGAGACACCGGGCCATAAGGTACGCTAGCCGATCCGGCAGGTTGATGAATTTGGGCTCGCCCAAGCCATGCCAAAGTCGTAGTTGGCGCATCAGCGTTCGGTATTGATGGGGTTCAGGACCGACGATGTCGAACTGTTTTCTCACCCGCTTTGCTGATTCGATCGCATGAACGATCACTTGACAGAAATCATCGATATGGATCGGTTGTATCGACTGTGTGCCATCCCCTATAAGCGGGACGAGTGGCAGGGCCGAAAGGGTTTTGAAGAACATCATGCTCTTCGCCCCCGGGCCATAGACAATGGATGGGCGTATGACCACCCAGTCGAGATCCAGCCTGTTTAGATAGTCATCTGCCTGCCATTTGCTGCGATGATAGCGACTGCTGGCATTGGGTGCTGCCCCAAGAGCGGATATCTGGATGACCCGCTTTACTCCGGATTGCTGGCAGGCTCGGAACAGGGCGATTGGTGCTTTTGTATGCAGTGTTTCAAAGGTCTGTTTGCCGTGCTCGCGGACAATCCCGACACTATTGATAACCCCGTCGAATCCGTTCAGACGTTGTCGCCAGACATAGGAATGGGTATCGGTGGAGAAATCGACGCTCATGTTTGAGGATCCATTCGCTCCCTGATCGCCGGGTGAGTTCCCGTGAACCCCCACCACGACCTCGTGGCCTCTCGCGCTCAGTGCTTCAGCCAGATGATGGCCGATGAATCCGTTACCGCCTGTGATCAGAATCCTCATGGGGCTATACCTGATTGATGAATGAATTTATGTGAAATCAGTAAATTCTGTATAAACAGAAATTAGTGTAATTATTCCCGGCTGTCAACTAGTGGTTTTCATCTCAATCGAGATCGAAGCGGTATATTCAGTTTGTGGTGCCTAGTGTGTTTAAATTGCAAGGACGTACAGCGAAGGTTTTCAAACGCAAGTGTGTTGAAATTCGATTATTTGGAACAGA
>JARRNW010000437.1:0-3603 GCA_037384565.1 Candidatus Thiodiazotropha sp. | reverse complement strand
ACAAGCCGAGCCTGGCCAGGGTGATGATGCCTTGGGACGGCCAGCTCCAGGTCTGGGCCAGGCGCGCGGCGGCGCGCTTCTCATCTGTGGTGGCATGTCGCAGCGCCAGATTCCACTCCTGCCGGGCAAGTCTGGGTCGATCCAGATAGTGGAGTTCCCGGGCTCGCTGAAGCCCAGGATTCAGGGCGATCTTGTTCGCCGCTTCATCCTTGATTTGCAGGGACACGTGTTCGAGATGAGGATCGGTGCCGAGACGTTTTGCCGCCAGGAAACCGTAGTAACTTCGCTCCTGGGACAGGGGAGTGAGAATCTCCACAGCCATCTTTCCCCGCCCGAGCTGCTCCAGGGCGCGGGCATGCCAGTAGCGCCACTGGCCGTCGCGGCGCTGCTCCTGAGGCAACGCCTCGATAATCTGTATGACCCAATTCCAGTCATTCTGTTGTAGTGCTGCCTGCAAGGCGCGCTCTGAGAGGAGGCTGTCGAGTTTCAGGTCATCTGGCAGCAGGCTGTTCAACTGGTGGCTGAGCTTGTGACTGGGTTTCCGGGCCAGCCCCCCTGCGAGGGCGTAAATCGCCTTTTGTTGCTGCTGTTTACTGAAGATGGGCAGGGTGTGGAATTTCTCCCAGGCCATGAATGCGGCCTTCACGTCGCGCCAGGCCAGCTTGTGAATGGCTTGTATGGCCATCTCATCCCGCATCGGATGGTCGATGCTCAATAACTGATCGATCTGTTCTGGATGGTTGTAGAGATTCAGCCAAAGGTCCGCAACCGGCTTTTCCGAGTCACTCAGGTAACGTTTCAGGTAACGTGCCAGACGGGTACTACGCGCGGACATGGCCAGCTGGAAACGTTGCCAGACCAACTCGGGGGTCAGCTGGCCCGAGGCGATCCAGCGCTCCAGTACCGGGTCACATGTCTTGGGCAGGGATCTGCCGTTCAACCAGAGTTTGGGCATCAAAGCATATCCCTGCCTGGACTGGCCGGTCTCGATCAGAGCCCTTGCTCGCTGACACTGTTGGGTGATGTTGCCACCCTTTTGGGAAAATTCCAGGTAGGCGGGCCATAGCTCAAGTTTGGCCAACAACCCAAGCCAGTGGTTCCTTAGCCGGGATTTCAACGGTGTACCCTCGAGGCGCTGCAACCGGTTTCGGATGCTTTCAATCGATTGCTGTTCGAGACTGTTGAGGGTCTCTTGAAAATCGAGATAAACCAGGAGGGGGTAATCGGCCAATTGTTCCCGGAGTTGTTGGTAGGTGGGCAGGTCCTGATTGCTCAGGGCGGTTTCCGCTGCGAGGAATGCCTGGCGTTGCTGTAGCAAATCCTGACTCGGCTGTGGCGTCTCATTTGCCCCGGTTACCGGGCTGACCAGGAGTGTCAGGATAAAAAGCAGGGTGGTGTTCAGGTGGGCGGGCCGGGTCATTGATTACGTCCTGAGATGGTCTGTATGGATACCTGTATCCGATCGACTCGGATTTGTTTCCCCCGGAGCGTCAGCCTGCCTTATATGTGCATCACACCGGTTACCTCCACCTTAGGAATCAGAGGTGTCGGTTTGTCACCGCTCAGTGTATGCGGATGCACGATTTTATCTGTGACAGACGAGATAGAGTATATGCCAAAATACACGACAAAACAGGGTGATTTTTTCGCATAAATCAGAACATCGTTCGGTATTGCTGAACGGTTTGTCCGAGGGTTTGCTGATGTCTGATCAATAACTATCGGAATCCGGTGGAGAAGTCTGCAACTGACCGGCAATCGTTTCAATCCAGTGCTGGATGCACATCCCATCCGGCAAATGCCTTGCCAAATGGGTAAGGCATCCGATGTTGGCGGTGGCGATCAGGTCCGGCTTACCGGACATCAAGGCGGCCGACTTTCGCTGGCCCAGGGAGTCAGCCATTGCAGGGTTCAGAATCGAATAGGTGCCAGCTGAGCCACAGCAGAGGTGTGGCTCCGGGACCTGGGTCAGAGAAAACCCCAGTCGGGTCAGGATCTGTTCCACCGCGCCATTGAGACCCTGTCCATGCTGCAGCGTACAAGGTGTGTGCAAAGCAATGCGCGGTGGAGCCTCCTGTATCATATGCAGGAGGCTGAGATCTTCGTGCAGCAGGATTTCGGCGATATCCTTGGCGGCTCCCGCCACCTGGGTTGCTTTCTCCGCGTAGACTGGGTCGTCTGCCAGCAGATGGTCATACTCCTTGATCATCTGTCCGCAGCCGCTGGCGGTGATGACCAGTGCCTCAGCCCCGTTTTGCAGCAATGGCCACCAGACGTCAATGTTACGCCTTGCGGCTTCACGTGCGGCCCGGGTATCGTCCAGGTGATGCTCGATTGCACCGCAACAGCCTGCCAAGGGGCTTTGGATCAGTGATATGCCAAGCCGATGCAGAACCTGTGTTGTCGCCTGGTTGATGTTCGGTGCCAGTGCGGGTTGCACGCAGCCATCCAGGATTAACATTTTGCGGGAATGCACTGAACGCCCGATGGCGTTGCAGGTGGAGGGTGCCAGGCGCGGTGGTATATGACGCGTCAGTGAATCGGGCAGCAGTGGGCGCATGAATTGTCCCAGCCGCAGTAAACCGCCAAATACCCGCTTACGCGGTAGGATCTTACGCAACAGCCAACGCTGTGCACGATCCAGGCGTGGTCGAGAATAGTGATTCTCCAGATGGGCACGACCGATTTCCATCAGGCGATGGTAGTCCACGCCGGAGGGGCAGGTGGTTTCGCAGGAGCGGCACAGGAGGCACCTATCCAGATGTTGCTGCAGCGCATCACTGGGTTCAGCGCCTTCCAGCAGCTGCTTGATCTGGTAGATGCGTCCCCGGGGACCATCGAGTTCATTGCCCAATATGAGATAAGTGGGGCAGGTCGCTGTGCAAAACCCGCAATGTACACAGCTTCTCAATATGGCATCCGCCTCCTGGCCGTCGGGGGATGCTAGAATGGTTTGAGTGATTTGTGTCTGCATTGGGACGGGCAATGTTTGAATTAAGGGGCCATTTTGATGACTTTGCGGTCTAAAACCAAGATATTCCCCATGAAGCCGGAGGGAGTTCCGGATCTATCCGATGCTATATGGGTATTCAATGGCTGAATGTGAAATCGCGAGCCTGATAACAGGCATTGGTTAATCGATATACAGGTGCGTAGGAAAATTAAAGTATGAATGATTCCAATGATGAGATGAACTTTGAATTGAACAGTGCGATCGCCGCCTTCGAGGGAAAAAATTTTTCCCAGGCTGCGACACTGCTATCTCCCCTGGCTGAACAGGGCAATATTGAGGCGCAATATCGCATGGCGATCATGGCCCAGGGCGGTCTGGGTATGGTGGTCAACGAACTGATGGCCTACAAGTACATGAAATCCGCAGCGGAAGCCGGTCACCCGTTGGCGCAACACGGACTCGGTTTCATGTATCTCGAAGGGGAATGTGTGGATCAGAATCCCAGCAAGGCCGTTGAGTGGTTCAAACAGGCGGCCGAGCAGGGATTGGTCGGATCGCAGACCACGCTGGCAATGCTCTACGAAGAGGGTCGAGGGGTCGAGAAGGATTTGGAAGAGGCCAAGCGCTGGTACAAACTGGCGGGGTTCTAG
>JARRNW010000436.1:0-3614 GCA_037384565.1 Candidatus Thiodiazotropha sp. | reverse complement strand
TTGGTCAGATCGCCCTCGCCCTGGGCGATGTCCTGGAGCATATTGTTGGTCTGCTTCAGGGGGGTGACGATCCCGCGGACGACCAGCAAGGCGGTCATCAATCCCAGCACCAGCGCAGCACCGAACAGTACCAGCATGCTTTGCTTGGTGGCTGCGATATTCTCTTCGATGATCCGCCCCTGGTCGGTGAGGGCGGCAAATACGCTGTCACGTAATTTAACCGTGTCCTGAGCCATCACCGGTCCGAGTCTGTCGAGGGTGTTGTGAATGGCGTCATTGCGCGTGTTGATCGCCTGCGCCACCTCTTCGAAGGCGACCAGGTAGGCATCGACCGCATCGACCACCTCTTGCGCCAGCTGGCGTCGGGTGGGGTTCTGCAGCTCCTTGAGCAAGTTATGCATGGTTTTCTTGGCGGCGTTGAATTCCGATTCAACAGCCGATTTCGAATGCTCGTCGTTGTTCACCAGGAAGCGGAATGCATCAAGCCGTCCGAGCAACAGGTGTCTCATGGCCTGACCGCTATCGAAGGCGGCTTGGGGATCTCCATCCCGGTAGGCCGTGTCCATGATTTCACTGAGATTGTGTTCGATGAGCGGTCCTTTTTCATCGAGCACCTTGTGCACCAGTTCATGACGCTTGTTCATGTTCTGGACCACCACATTGTGAAAACTGTCGGTGTATTCGCGGAGGTTCTGATCGATGCGGTCAAGCATTGTCACACGCTCCGGATTCGTGATTTCGTCATGTGCGCGCAGCAGAAGCTTGTCGATCTGCCGGGTCAGATCCTCGAATTTCGCCACATCATCCGGGTTGGAGGTCTTGATATAGTCTTTGACCAGTAGACGCTTCAGATAGATCTTTTCCATGATGGTGGCGGCGGTTCCCGCATCCGGAGCCAGATCCTGGGTAATCCCGGTAACGTCGGTCTGGATGTTGTTCAGTTTTACAAAGGCAATGATTATGACAACAGAGCTGAGCAACAGGATAAGAACGGGAGAGAGCATGGCTTTGATGCCGATTTTGAGATCCCGGAATCCAAGTATGGACATGGTTGTACCCCCAATGGAGTGAGAGCGTCATCCATGATGCTGGACAATGATGAATATGCGGGCTGGATTATTCTTGAGCCAAATATTTTTACGGCATCTGGTTGGGAATATTTACATACAGTTTTACTGTGTATTCATGCTTGCCGGCAGGCGCCCATGTGCGCTGCATGGAAGGTTAGAACATCTCTTGGGGATCCACATCCACCGACCAGCGAACCCGGCGGCTCATGGGGATCTGCTCGACGCGCTCGGCTAGCCCTTTAAGCCAGCGCTGCAGTTGGGAACGCTGGGTCGATTGAACCAGCAGATGTGCGCGGGTTTTGCCCGCACGCCGTTCCATGGGGGCCGGTACCGGTCCCCAGAATTCGATACCTGACGTCTCTTGGGGTGACGCGCCGCTCGCCAACACCTGGTGTAGAAAATCCTCTGGGTAACGTGGGTCGTTCGCCTCTGCGCGGATCAGTACCTGGTGGGTGAAAGGTGGCAGTTGGGCCTGACGCCTCTCCTCCAGGGCCACCGCTGCGAAGGCATCATAACCTTCATGAATCAGCAATTGCATGAGTGGGTGATCGGGGTGCCGGGTCTGGATCAAAACCCTCCCGGGTCGCTGTGCCCGTCCGGCACGGCCGGCTACCTGCAGGATCAGTTGCGCCATCCGTTCTCCCGCGCGGAAGTCGGCGCCGAACAGACCCTGATCCACATCCAGGATCGCCACCAGGGTCACTGCCGGAAAATGGTGGCCCTTGGCCAGCATCTGGGTACCGAGGAGCAGGGGATAACGCCCGGCACGCACCTCGCCCAGGATTTGTTCGAGACTGCCCTTGCGACGGGTGGTGTCCCGGTCGATACGCGCCAGGGGTGTATCGGGAAAAAGTTCCCTGAGGTGTTCCTCCACCCGCTCGGTCCCCTGACCCATGGGCCGTAGATCCGGGCTGGCGCATTCCGGACATTGATCCGGCACCCGCTGCTGGTGGCCGCAGTGATGGCACCAGAGGAGATTTTTCTGTCGGTGATGGGTCATGCGGGCATCACAGCGGGGGCAGTCGGTGAGCCAACCGCAGACGTGGCAGGTAAGCATCGGCGCGTAGCCCCGGCGATTGAGAAACACCATCGCCTGTTCGCCGCTCTCCAGGGTCTGTTGCAGTTCCCTGATGAGCACCGGAGAGAGGCCCCGATTGAGGGTCAGGTTGCGAACGTCCACCAGTTGCAGTTTGGGCATTTGAGACTGGGCGGCGCGATGTGCCAGACGCAATATCCGGTAGCGATCCTCCTGGGCATTTCGCAGGGACTCCAGCGACGGAGTGGCGGAGCCGAGCACCACCGGACAGCTGTGTTGGCGGGCACGTACCAGGGACAGGTCCCGTGCGGAGTAGCGAAACCCCTCCTGCTGTTTGAATGAAAGGTCGTGCTCCTCGTCGACGACAATCAATCCCAGTTTGGGCAGGGGGCAGAACACCGCCGAGCGGGTGCCGATGAGTACCGGTTGCCGGGCGGTGCGCATGGCCTGCCAGACCTGTTCCCGCTCGCCATCCGCCAATCCGGAATGCAGTGCCATCACCCGGTCTCCGAGGCGATTGCGAAAGCGCTGTAGCAATTGGGGGGTGAGACCGATTTCAGGCACTAGCACCAGCACCTGACGGCCGGTCTGCAGAGCGGCTTCAACCAGATGCAGATAAACCTCGGTTTTGCCGCTGCCGGTGACCCCGTTGAGCAGAAAGGGTTGAAAGCGCCCGAGCTGATCACGCACCGCGTCCACAGCCTGTTGTTGCTGTGTGTTCAGGCAGTGACGCTCCACCTGAGAAGGGGGTATGGGAGGTGAATCCTCGTTCACGGGACAGGTCTCGATCCAGCCTTTTTCCTTAAGGATGCGCAGCACACTGGTGGATGAGTCAGTTTCCGCCAGCAATTGCCGGGTGGACATTCCCGATAACTGTTCCCTGAGTTTCTGCACTATTTGCTGCTGTTTCGGGGCGCGGCGCAGTTCTTGCGATTCGATCCCGCGGCCTTGCTGGGTCAGGCGGTAGCCTCCAGGTCGGGACGATTGCTGGGGGCGATCCTTTCTCAGGGTGACCGGCAGGGCGTGAAAGATCACATCACCCAGCGGATGTTGGTAATAGTCCGCTGCCCAGCGCAACAGACGCAGGTCCTCCGCTTCAAGCAGGGGATCTGGATCGAGTTGCCGCAGGGCCCGTTTGAGTGATTTTCTGGGAAGGCTGGAATCCGGATTGATCGCGATGAGCAGGCCGATGCGGCTGCTGCGACCGAACGGCACCTGAAATCGGCAGCCGGGTAGCGGTTTACATTCACCCCGGATGGGTGGCAGGTAGTCGAAGGCTGTCCGCAAGGGGCCGGCGAGAACGATTTGCAGAATAGGCTCCGATTCCATGCGGGCACTCTATCATGGGGGGATGAGCTTACGATAATCGAGGCTTGATGTCGGCGGAAGCGGATCGTATCGTCGAGGTATTCCGGTGTCCGGCAATAACATGATCAGGAAATGAGAAAACATCCGTATCCAGAACACAATGATCGGCACGCGAGCGGTCTGCCCCAATGGTTGTTTGT
>JARRNW010000435.1:0-3627 GCA_037384565.1 Candidatus Thiodiazotropha sp. | reverse complement strand
CCTTATCCACCATCAATCCTTGGGGATCCTGGGTTTGGTCAATGGTTTTGATCCAGCGCTTCACCTGCTCCCGGGTGATACCCGGAGGCAGGTAGGTGGTCATGGGTGTACCTCCAGGGGAGCGGATCTGCGCAAACAGGACATCCTCGTCTTCCGAGATCTGTTTGACATAGCGATCCAGCATGGTGATATTGAAAGTGTAGATAGCATCCGGGCTGATCAGGGCGATGAACCGGCCCAGGGCCTCAACCTTGGTTTGCAGACTGTTGGCCAACAGAGTCTGTTGTGCCGAGTAGACATAATAAGCCGCACCGCCCAGAGTCAACAGCAACACGATGACGATCCAGAATATGAAGCGCACACGCAGGCTTCTGAAGAAATTGATAGTGTGAGTCACAGATCCTGGATCCATGAATCAATGCTCATCGATGAAGTCAATGATCATCCGATGTGCATCATATTCCTTGTCAGTAACCGGATTGAGGGCGGTCAAACGTGCCTTTTTCAAAACCCTTGCCCCCTCTTCCGTCGCCTTTAAATTTACTAAAATCTCCTGGAGACGCGCCTTCATGTCGGGTGCCATCTCCGCTTTCACGGCCCAGGGCAGATGGGGAAGCGGATCGCTGACGGCGATGAGGTCGAGTTGTTGCACGTCGATTTTGGAAGTCACGACCGAAAGACGCTGCACCACCTCGCCGGCACCTCCCGCGTCGGCGCGCCCCAGATAGGTGGCGAGTACGGCATTAGGGGGATTGATGGCGTAGACCTCTTGGTAGTCCCCTGCGGCCAGGCCTGCTTTGCGTAACAGATAGGTCGGAACGATATAACTCATCATGGCACGGGGGCCACCCCCGAAGAGGATGGTCTTTCCCTTGAGATCCTCAAGACGAGTCAATCCGGAATCCTTGCGCACATAGATCGCGCCTTTGATGGTCTTTTCTCCGAACTCCTCATTTTGCACCAGGGCATCGTATTGCAACTCATCATGGGCATCAACGTAGTCGTAGGGATTAAGATGCACCAGATCATAACGACGCAGTTTCAGATTGCTCAGAAAGACCTCAAAATCCTCGGACAGCTCCAATTTCACTGGTCTGTGCAGGGACTGTTCCAGATAGTTGGCCAAAGGCTGGAAGATCTGCGCACTGGTCGCGGCGTCACGCCGGGGGAATACGCCTAGGATAAGGGGATCTACCTCAGCCAAAAGCGGAACCTGCCAGACAGACAGGATCAGTGCCAACGACACTGCTGTCGATTGCAGCCAGCTCGATAATCTGCTTCGCGCTGGGACATTCACCCTGAGTAAAGTGGTGCCCATAGGGATTTCCCGAGTTTATCTCTCTATTGATGATCGGCAGATGTCAACAACACTTGAGTGGTGATGGCCGCCGCTACGATTTCAAACCATGATGCGCAACCTCTGCTCAGCTTCCGTGTCTCACTCATTGATTGACCGAATCGGCCATGACAGGTACCGCTGTCTGTTAATAGTATCCGGCTAATTGAGGGAACCGCGACGAACATGAAACACTACACTAACCGCATCCGATATGTATTCACGCGAACCCTGGGAATGATCGCGCTGGCAGGATTGATCGGTCTGGGATGGTATCTCCATTCCAGTAGCCCCGATTATTACCAACCGGAACGTTCCGCTCTGGTACTGGCGAAACAGCGACTTTATGCCTCGTTCGGCGAGGAGACCGATCTACTGGAACGGATCCATGAGATGCATCAGGATATGCAAGCCGCCATCAAGATACTGGAACAGGCGGATATTGAACCCCAATACCGAACAGAACTGGACGCTCTGCTGACCCAGCTTCATGAGCTCGATGACCTCAATCGTTTGCAGAACACTTCCCGGGAGGATTTGCAGCGGACCTTTGCCGGCATCGAGATCAAGCTGAATCGATTGATCACCAAGGTTGAAACGGACGAGTCTGAAAAGTAATTGTCCCTGACAACCGACTCTTTTCAGGTCTTGACCTTCTCCTCATGCCCGCCAAACCCCCAGCGCATGGCTGACAGCATACGCTGGGCGAGATCGGACTCACCCCGGGAGTCGAACCGGGCAAACAGGGCCGATGCCAACACCGGGGCGGGGGTCCCGGTCTCAATCGCCGCCATGGCCGTCCAGCGCCCTTCCCCGGAATCCGAGACCCTGCCGGAAAATCCCTCCAGCTGCGGGTCCTGACGCAAGGCTTCAGCGGTGAGATCCAGCAGCCAGGATGCAATCACACTGCCACGCCGCCAGACCTCGCTGACCTGGGCGATATCGATATCATATTGATAGTCTCCCCGATGCGCCACGGGCGCGGTCTCCGCATCCTTCTCCCGGGCCTGCCGGCCGATACCGGCATGCCGGAAAATGTTGAAGCCTTCCGCGTAGGCGGCCATCAAACCGTACTCGATGCCATTGTGTACCATTTTGACAAAGTGGCCGGCACCGGCCGCTCCACAGTACAGCCACCCCTCTTCCGCGGGGGTGAGATCCCCCGTGTTTCCAGGGGTGCGAGGTTCTTGAAAACCTGGGGCCAGGGTTCGGAACAGGGGTGCGACCGCATCGACAATCTGCGCTTCGCCACCAATCATCAGGCAATAGCCTCGCTCACGTCCATGTACCCCGCCACTGGTGCCCACATCCAGATAGTGAATACCCTCCTTTGCCAACCGCTGGGCACGCTGGATATCGTCTTTGTAGTAGCTGTTGCCCCCGTCGATGAGTACATCACCGACCTGCAGTTTTGGCGTCAGATCCGCGAGCAGATCATCCACCACCGCTGCGGGAACCATCATCCAGATCACCCGGGGCGACTCAAGTACTTGCACGAATTCATCCAGTGTTGCGCACCCCTGAACGAATTCACTTTTCAGCTTTTCAACCGCCTCGGCTGAGTGATCGTACACCACACAACGGTGACCGTCCGCTACCAGCCGGCGAACCATGTTGGCACCCATGCGCCCCAATCCAATCATACCCAGTTGCATCTGTCTCTCTCCTGTTGTGTTTCACCGCAAGTGGTCAAGCCCGCGAAATTTCGCGGCTTCAGGCTTGTAAGGCCGCCTCCTCGCCGTGCATGAGCTGATCCATCAAGTGACGGGCTGTTTCGATCTGCGACGCATCCCCCTTGGCCATGAGCAGAAAGCGATCGGCTTTGACCGTCCCCGCGTAGCGAATCACCGGGCGTTTGGGAAGCAACAGACTGACCAGGGCGGCACCCAGAGCGGTGATCAAACCCACCGCGATCGCCCCTTCCAGGGAGGCGCTCAACAGCTCCAGGATCGGCTCGGTCAACCCTATGGGGGTAAATTCGGGAAACCAGAAAAACGCGGCCCCAAACACCAATCCCCACAGACCGCCAACGACCAGTCCGGTCCCGCCCCAGGCCTTGACCCGGTCGCTGAGTGTGTAGAACCCGAGGGGATGTTCTTCCGAATGGTAACCCTTACCGACCAGGGTGAGGGCATCGATCGGGTAGCCCTGCTCCTGTAGTTTGATGATCGTCCCCTCAGCCTCGGCATGGGAATCAAAGACACCGATCACGGCCTGACCGAAGCGGTCAGTATCCGCAGCTGTCCGGTCATCTGCCTGAGGGATTGAGGATTGTTGTGATAGTGTGGTCA
>JARRNW010000434.1:0-3646 GCA_037384565.1 Candidatus Thiodiazotropha sp. | reverse complement strand
CGGGGTACAGTGGATGACCGCAGGGCGAGGTATCGTGCACTCCGAGATGCCACGTCAGCGCGAAGGATTGCTGGCTGGGTTTCAGCTGTGGGTGAACCTGCCGTCGACCCACAAGATGAGCCCTCCCCGGTACCAGGAGTTCGAGCCGGAAGAGGTGTCGGTAGAACAGCGTGAAAACGGTATCGAGATCCGGGTCGTGGCCGGCGAGACATCGCTGGGGACCCAGGGACCGGTTCGGGAGCTGGTGACTCCGGTAATCTTCCTTGACGTGACATTGCCCGCGGGAGAGACACTGATCGAACCGATTAGTCCCGGCTTCCAGGGCTTTCTCTATCCCGTGGAAGGTCTGATCCGGGTCGATGGTGTACAGATTCAACCGCTCCACCTGGCGGTTATGGGCGAGGGCGAATACCTAGAGGTCAAGGCCGATGAAGATAGTCGCTTCCTGCTGATCGCGGGGTCGCCATTGCGTGAGCCGGTTGCGCGTCGAGGACCTTTTGTCATGAATAACGAGGCGGAACTCAAGCAGGCGTTTCAAGATTACCAGGAGGGTCGTTTCTGATGCAGGTCTTCAATCATCGCCATGGCTATGGTGTGGTGGCCATCGCACTGCACTGGAGTGTGGCCCTGACTGTTTATGGCATGTTCGGACTGGGTTTGTGGATGCGCAGTCTTGGGTATTACGACAGTTGGTACCGGCTGGGCCCCTGGTGGCACAAGGGTATCGGCGTGATGTTGTTCCTGGTGCTGGTGTTCCGCCTTATCTGGCGCTTGCTCAACCCCAGGCCGGAGCATCTGGAGACTCATCGGCGATATGAACGGCAGGCAGCGGTGGGGATGCATGCGCTGCTCTACCTAATGCTGTTCATCCTCATGTTCAGCGGTTATCTGATCACCACCGCGGACGGGCGCGGTCTCGAGGTCTTCGATTGGTTCGAGGTGCCGGCATTGATCAGCGAACGCGAACCCCAGGAGGAGATCGCGGGGAAGGTACACCTGTATCTCGCCTGGAGTGTGGTGGTGCTCTCTCTGCTGCATGCCCTGGCGGCACTGAAACATCACTGGATCGATCGTGACCGAACCCTGAAACGTATGCTGGGCCGGTGACGAATTTTCCTTCCTGCTGATTCAATATTCAATTCAAGGAGACGTTGTTATGACAAGTGTGGCAATCGTTTATCACAGTGGCTTTGGCCACACCAAGCGGCAGGCCGAGGCTGTGAGCAAAGGTGCGAGCTCTGTTGCCGGGGTCGAGGCCCTGCTGCTCACGGTCGATGAGGCCGGGGCGGATCTCGATCGATTGGATGAGGTGGATGCCATCGTGTTTGGCGCGCCCACATACATGGGCAGCATGTCCGCCGAGATGAAGAAATTTCTCGAAGCGTCAGCGGGCAAGTGGTTTTCCCAAGCCTGGAAGGACAAGGTGGCCGGCGCATTTACCAATTCGAGTTCGTTTTCCGGGGACAAGCTCAATACCCTGGTGGGACTGATGATCAACGCCATGCAGCAGGGCATGATCTTTGTCAGTCTGGGGTTACACCCCGCGGCCAGTGATCCGGAAAGTATGAACCGCATCGAGGGTCCCGGCCCGGAGGTCACGAACCGGGTGGGCTCTTATATTGGTCCGATGGCCGCAAGTTTCCAGGTGGATCCCTCTGCTGCCCCTGCTTCTGGTGACCTAGCCACCGCCGAATCCTATGGTGCTCGTGTCGCCACTATTACCCAGCAGCTCAAGCGTGGCCGCGAGACCACATAACCTGTTTCCGAGCATTAAACTTTTCTTAATCCGTTGGAGGATATTTCGATGATTCGTAAAGCCATTGTTCTTGTATTACTCGCTCTGGTGTGGGTGCCGTCCCTGTATGCCGAAGATTACCTGATCGATCGGAAAGGGGCCCATGCCTTTATCGAGTTCCGTATCAAACATCTGGGATATAGCTGGTTGTACGGTCGTTTCGACGACTTCAATGGCCGCTTCAGCTATGACGAGAAGAATCCCGCGGCATCCAAGGTCAGCGTGGATATCGTACCGGCCAGTGTCGATTCCAATCATGCCGAAAGGGATAAACATCTGCGCAGTGAAGAGTTCCTCTACGTGGATAAGTATCCCACCGCGAAATTCGTCTCGACCTCCTATCAGGAGAGTGAAGGCGGCAAGGCGGTTCTAAAGGGGGATCTGACCCTGCGCGGAGTAACCCGGCCGGTGGTGATCGATGTGGAATCGATCGGCCACGGTAATGACCCCTGGGGCGGCTATCGTCGTGGGTTCCTTGGCACCACTACCATCTCCCTGGCGGATTTCGGTATCCCGTTTGATCTGGGGCCCGCATCCCGGGAGGTGGAATTGGTATTGTCGATCGAAGGTATTCGGCAATAGGGCTTTTGATGAGTTTTAAATTATGAGTTTTTAGTTTTAAGTTGAGGAGTTCGCTTCGCTCACGGGATTGTTTGGCTCGCAGCCAAGGCTTGCCCCCTTGTCAAGAGCCGCAACCCAGAGCAAGGGCAGACTTGACGCCCTGAACCTAACCTATTTGGTTGCCGGGTTAATAAAAGCCAATAACCACCGTCATCCCGGCGTATGCCGGGATCCAGAATACCCGACTGTGCGAGTTTCCGGGATGCTATCCTTAGGTTCGTAAACGGCACATCCCTGTGCCACAGCTCCCCGCGAGTCACGCCCCGAGGGAAGTGCCCATGGGTTTACGAGCGGCGTGTCCGGCGCAGGCGGCTGGCACCAATAAACCCAAGCCCTGCCATCAGCAGCAGATTTATGTTCGGCTCTGGTACGGATGTGGTTGGCGTGCCACTCCAGCTTGCGATGTGGATCTGGCCATTGCCCACATAGCTGTCAGCTACCAAGGTTCCGTTCAGATCGTTAGCCGTGTCGATGCTGGCGCCGGTCGCCAGTATTGATCCGAACCACTGGGTGGAACCGAAATTGACGCTCTCTGCATCATAAAAATTCCATAGGATGTTCGCGGCGTTGGTATGATTGAATCCACCATTCAGGTTGATGCCTCCTAAACTGGCCAGGTCCACGCCGGAAACGTTGATCACGACACTTTCAGCGAGCCCGAAATCGAGGTTCCAGTTGCTGTTTTGCGCAAACAGATCACTGCCATCGAGATTGAAAATGGCCAGATCAGTTGCACTGCCCGAATAGCTGAGCGCTCTTCCGGTCAGATCAATACTGCCGTTTGCGGACAGGCCTGCGTAATAGGAAGCGCTTGCATTCAGTTCCACCCGGAGGGCATCGGCCTTGGCGTCGAGCCCGGATGCGGTGCGTACGCAACCGGATCCACTCAAGCCATTCCCGTTGCAGTTGATCGAACCCAGATTGTTATCGCCCCCATAGGAGAGGTAACCCGCTTGCACGGTCAGATGATTGGCATTCAGATCACCGGCGACTTCCAGGGTGTCTTGGGTTGAGGACTTGGGGAGGTCCGCGCCGAACTCAGGAGTCTGCCCATAGAGATTGCCGCCGATGAAGCTGGCGCCATGTACGTGACCGCTTCCGCCAGAGGCAGCGAAGTCACTAAATAGAATCATATTATAGTCTTCGAAAGGGGTGGCCGAAGCCAGGTTGGAACCACAGATGACGGCAAACGTCGCTATCAGCTTGGTAGTCAATTGCATATCGAATTCC
>JARRNW010000433.1:0-3653 GCA_037384565.1 Candidatus Thiodiazotropha sp. | reverse complement strand
CTGAGATCGAAGGTGCCGGTGAAGTCGAAAACCCGGACAGTCGCGGGTAGATGTCGAAATCCAGTGCGTCGAGATTAGAAAGCGTATCAGTTTGGGTCTACACTGCTCTCTGTCCAAGTCAGAGTCACCCATGCCCATCCTCGATACAAGCGCCTTCATCTGGTTTCTCATCTGTTGGATCGGTTACACACGTTTTGCCGATCTGCGTGCTCGTAAACGCCTCACCCTGATGAGTGTGATGCACCACTATCGCATGCAGTGGATGCACGAAATGCTGCAGCGGGAGGTGCGCATCGTCGATTCGAACATCGTCATGATCCTGGCCCGCAGCGCCACTTTCCTCGCCTCCACCACCATCTTCATCCTCGCTGGCCTGCTGGCGGTGCTGGGCACCATGGACACGGCCATGGAGGTGGTCGGCGAATTGCGTTATGCGGTGCAGAGCACACGGGAGGTATGGGAGCTGAAGCTGTTCGCGCTTTTGCTGGTCTTTATCTACGCCTTCTTCAAATTCACCTGGTCCATGCGCCTCTTCAACTAACTCTCCATCATGATTGGCGCCGCTCCCAGCAGCGAGGCCCTGCCGGACTGGAGTGACAATTTTGCAGAGCGCGCGGCCAAGGTGAGCTCGAAAGCCACCAACACCTTCAATCGAGGTCTACGCGCCTACTACTTCGGCCTGGCGTTTCTGGGCTGGTTTCTGCACCCGCTGGTGTTTATTGTCGCCACCACGCTGGTGGTCGGGGTGCTCTATCGTCGCGAGTTCAAGTCGGGGATGTTACGGGAGCTGGGCAATCCGGCCGACTTTTCACGTGAGTGATCCGGAAGAGATGGTCGGGCTCTAGAAACCGTACTCGGGCTCAACGCGACAGACACGAACCCGAAAAGCCGTGTACCAATCCTTCGTCCGACTCTGGGCATGCGATGAGCGGCGTTGTCTTCCCAGGCTTTTATGGCGTCGAGAGTGGGCCAGTAAGAAACTGAAATGTCGATGTCCTGTCTTGCGGTCTCAAATCCCAGAAATCCGGGTTACCTCGATGCTGATTCCAACATCGCTTGCGCTGTTTTGTCATAGCCGTTATCGCCGTCGCTTCTGATCGAGGTAAAGATGACGGCGAAATACGGTGGTTCAGGTGTTGTGGTTGGTGATGACACTTACGATCTTAAATCTACTGAACGCCCAAGCTCGGGTGAGGCTGCGCGTAAGCGCCGACGTCGACTGTGGCGGATTGTTATATGGCATTACCATAAACCTGCATTATCAACCCAGCGTGTACATATTGCATACCAATATGCTGCCGCGAAAAGCAACGTGCCTGCAAAAAAATACACATTAAAGATGCCAAGCACTAGGCTTGCCGCTGCAAATAGCGCGCATGCTGCTTCAAATCCTATTGCTGCCCTACGCGAGCCTATCCCAAGCAGTCCGAATTTCACCCAATACGGTGCGCTTTTCCATTTCGATGCAGATTTATTAATCATATTTTTCCATATAACCGCCCGCATAAACGGCGGTGCGATAGAGACGTCCGACGACCAACGGGAGTGTATCTGATGTGTTTGTCATGAGGTTTCATTGTTTTCCCAATGTATGTTTACAAAGTCGAGTGCTGTGCAGGCCTCGCTGCCGTAAACCCGTGCATCACCGCCCGGCTCAATTTCAAACGCTTCGTTGGGGCCTACTTCCAGCTCGTTTCCCGATGTGTCGGTAATGATGAATCTGCCGGATAGAACGTAACCCACATGCCGATCTGATGGTTTTCCGGTTTGTTGACCTGCATGAACAGACCATTGCCAACCGGGTTGATAGGTGCCAAAACCAATTCCTGCGGTTTTCAGGACTTCAAAATTACGGATACTACCATCCAAAAATAGTCTGGAATTTTCGGATTTGATCAGGTCTTTCTTAAAAACTCCTTTTTCACCACGCAATCGCGAATACTCCTAATTACACCTCATGACATTATGTTTGGCGGCAACGGCACGATTCTAAATGCTACTGCCCCGGCCTGTCGTGCGAAATTTAATGATATGCGGAAACTTCTGATCATGATTTATATATAAAATCCGATTGGGAATGAATGCCGCTTCTGCATTCTGTGTTGTTCCATGTTATTCGGTTCGGCGCGATTCGATGGATACACCTTGTGTGATCTTGTCACTGGGATGCACCACGATCCGTTCTCCAGCTTCAAGACCTTCGATGATCTCCGCCTCCAGCCCTGTGCGTTTGCCAAGCTTGACGTCGCGTTTGCCGGCAGTGCCGCTGTTGTCGACGAATACGGCCCAGTTGCTATCGTCACGGAATAGGGCGGTAAGGGGGACCTTGAGGACGTCTGTGCCTTCCCATAGCACGATGCGCACGTCGACCTGAAAGCCGTGGGCGATGCGCGACCACTTCTCTTTGGGGCTGGTGAAGTCGATGATCACGTTGACCCGCTGCTCCTCGATGCCGAGGGCGGAGATCTTGGTGAAGCCGAAGGGTTCGACCCGTTCGACCACGCCGTGCAGGGTATCGGCGCCGCCCCAGTTGTCGATCAGCACCTGCTGTCCCGCCTCCACCTTGACCGCGTCGGAGGAGAGCAGGTCGGCGACGATCTCCAGGTCGACCGGGTTGCCGATCTCCACCAGGGGTTCGCCGGCGTTCACCACCCCCGCGCTCTTATGCAGGATGCGCAGGATGCGGCCGTCGACCGGGGCGTAGATGGGCACGCACTGGCAGCTGCTATCGCGGGTGTTGTCATTGAGGGGCGAGATCAGCTGGGCGCGGGCCCGCTCCAGCTCGGCCTGGCGTGCCTGGCGGTTGGCGATGGCGGTCTCCAGGGCGGCCTGGCGGGTCTGCTGGGCGCGTTCGGCGTCATCCAGCTCGCGCTCGGACATCACCGCGTCGGCGCGCAGCTTGCGTGCGCGCTTGAGCTCCCGGTCGGCGAATTCGAGTTCGACCTGGGTCTCCTTCACCGACGCCTCGGCCAGCACCAGATTGGCTTTGGCGGCGCGGATGTCCGCATGCGCCTGGGCCTCACTGCGGGGGTCGAGTAGGGTGGAGTCGATGGGCTCGATCTCCGCCACCTTGGTCTGCTTAGCCGTCACCGTGTCGCCCACCTCCGATTCGATGCGCAGGGCGCGGCCGCTGATCGGCGCCGACAGCACGAAGACATCCTTGACCCGGGTTTCGCCCTCCTCGTCGACGGTGACCGTCAGATCCCCCGGCGCCAGGGTCAGCAAGTCGGTCGGGATCGGCTTGGGGATGAAGGCCCAGATCAGGCTCCCCAGCAGGATCAGCCCCAGCAGGCTCCAGATTAGGATGCGTTTCTTATTCGCGGTCATCTGCATTCACTCTCGGGTCTTGAGTACGGCGATCAGGTCGAGATGGTCGAGCCGCCGCCGCACCGCGGCGGCTGAAAGGGCGGTGGCGCCCAAAGTGACCAGCACAGCAATGGCGTTGGTGACGGAGTTGATCACCAGCGGGATGCGGTAGAGTTCCGAATCCATGGCGCTGGTCATGAACCAGCCCAGGCCGATCCCCGTCAGGCAGCCCAGCGGCAGGCCGACCAGGATCAGCAGGCCCGCCTCGCCGAGCAGAATGTAGGAGATCTCGCCGCGATGGAAGCCCAGCACGCGCAGGGTGGCCAGCTCGCGCCCGCGTTCGGAGA
>JARRNW010000432.1:0-6035 GCA_037384565.1 Candidatus Thiodiazotropha sp. | reverse complement strand
ACAATTCAAAATTCAACATTTAAAATTCACAATTCCTTGTAGATCTCGGCGCCCTGCCGCTGAAATTCCACCGCCTTCTCCGCCATCCCCTGCCGCAGCGCCTGCTCTTCGGCCACCCCTTGGGATCGGGCGTAGTCGCGCACATCCTGGGTGATCTTCATGGAGCAGAAGTGAGGGCCGCACATGGAGCAGAAATGGGCCACCTTGTGGGCCTGGTGGGGTAGGGTCTCGTCGTGGAATTCTATGGCCCGCTCAGGATCGAGACCGAGGGCGAACTGGTCGTCCCAACGGAATTCGAAGCGCGCCTTGGACATGGCATTATCCTGTAATTGCGCCCCGGGAAAGCCCTTCGCCAGATCGGCGGCGTGGGCGGCAATCTTGTAGGTAATGATGCCCTCCCGTACGTCCGCCTTGTTGGGCAAACCGAGGTGCTCCTTGGGAGTGACATAGCAGAGCATGGCGGTGCCGTACCAGCCGATCTGGGCCGCGCCGATACCGGAACTGAAGTGGTCGTAGCCGGGAGAGATGTCGGTCACCAGGGGCCCCAGAGTGTAGAACGGCGCCTCGAAACAGTCGCTCAGTTCCTTGTCCATGTTCTCCTGGATCATCTGCATCGGCACATGCCCGGGCCCCTCGATCATCACCTGCACATCGTGCTCCCAGGCGATCTTGGTCAACTCGCCCAGGGTCTCCAGCTCGCCGAATTGGGCCGCATCATTGGCGTCGGCCAGACAGCCTGGGCGCAGGCCGTCACCCAGGGAGAAGGCCACGTCATAGGCCTTCATGATCTCGCAGATCTCCTCGAAATGGGTGTAGAGAAAGTTCTCCTGGTGGTGCGCCAGACACCACTTGGCGAGGATCGATCCCCCCCGGGAGACGATGCCGGTGACCCGCTCGGCGGTCAGGGGCACGTAGCGCAGCAGCACCCCTGCGTGGATGGTGAAGTAGTCGACCCCCTGCTCCGCCTGCTCGATCAGGGTGTCACGCATGATCTCCCAGGTCAGCGCCTCGGCCTTGCCGTTGACCTTCTCCAGGGCCTGGTAGATGGGCACGGTGCCGATCGGCATGGGGGCGTTGCGCAGAATCCACTCCCGGGTCTCGTGGATGTTGTCCCCGGTAGAGAGATCCATCAGGGTGTCACCGCCCCAGCGGGCGGACCAGGCCATCTTCTCCACCTCCTCTTGTATGGAGGAGGTAATCGCACTGTTGCCGATGTTGGTGTTGATCTTCACCCGGAAGTTACGGCCGATGATCATCGGCTCCAGCTCCGGGTGATTGATGTTGGCCGGGATGATGGCACGGCCAGCGGCCAGCTCCTGGCGCACGAACTCGGGGGTGATCTCTTCGGGGATGTTGGCGCCGAAAGTCTGACCGGGGTGCTGGCGCAGCAGTCTGTCGTAGCGAGGATCGGCGCGCAGCTCCTGGAGACGGCAGTTTTCGCGGATGGCGACGAACTCCATCTCCGGGGTGATAAGGCCCTGGCGGGCGTAGTGCATCTGGGTGACATTGCGACCCGGCGCGGCCCGGCGCGGGGCGCGGATGTGTTCGAAACGCAGATGGGCCAGTTCCGGGTCATCCTGGCGCACCCGGCCAAATTCCGAGGTGGGGCCGTCGAGTTGCTCGGTGTCGCCCCGCTCCTCGATCCAGCGGGTGCGCAGCTCGGGCATGCCCTGCAGCAGATCGATCTTCTGATCCGGGTCGGTAAAGGGCCCCGAGGTATCATAGACCGGAATCGGCGGATTCTCTTCCGCACCAAAGCTGGCGGCCGTGGCCTCCTGACTGATTTCGCGCATCGGCACCCGGATGTCGGGACGGGAGCCCTCCACATAGAACTTACGGGACTTGAAGAAGGGGCGCGTGACCTCCTCGGAGAGGCTGGCGGTCTTCTGGACGAATTCTTCGGGGATGGCGCTCATTCGATTAACCTCGTTGGAGCGAAGAGCGCCAAGGACCCATCGGGTTTCAGCTTCCCTCCGCCGGTATGATCCGGATCAGGTGAGTAAGGGTCTTTCTCAGTCCGCACAGATTCTGCGAGGACACCCCCAGCCAGTGATTTGCCCAAAGTATACCCAATTTAGCGGCGTATGTCCGTCATTTGAGGCTGATCCACACCCAGGAACCCCACAACAAACAACCATAAATCATAGGGTTAAATTAAGCGAACCAAACCAGCCTGCGCCCACTCCGATACCGCTGCGTGAAACGGAGCAGGAAGACGCATCCTATTCTAAATATTGCCCGGAGACGGCAAAAACCGTAGTCTAGGCCTTCTGTTTCCCAATACCCCGATAAGATCCAGGAAATTTCGCATGATGGCCAGCCGCTCTGAAATCGCCCGATTCAACATGGTGGAACAACAAATACGCCCCTGGGAAGTGATCAACCCCCGGGTCCTGGCGTTGATGGAGACCCTGCCACGGGAGGCGTTCGTCCCCGAGGCCTATGCGGATCTGGCCTACGCGGATATCGAAATTCCCCTCGGCCAGGGTCAGCACATGATGTTTCCCAGAATCGAGGGCAGGCTGATGCAGGCCCTGGACCCGCAACCCCAGGAGCGTGTCCTGGAGGTAGGAACCGGCAGCGGCTACCTCACCGCCTGCCTCTCGCAGCTCGCCCGAGAGGTCGTCTCCATCGACTTGAACCCGGAATTCAGCGAGCACGCCGCAGCCAGACTGGCTGAACAGAACATCAACAATGTCGCATTGCGCACCGGGGATGCCCTGGCCGAGCCCATGGCAGAGGCCCCGTTCGACGTCATTGCGGTTACCGGATCCCTGCCGACCCGGGAACAGGCGGATATCTTCTGCCAACAACTCGCCCCCGGGGGGCGGCTGTTCGTGGTCATCGGCGCCGCTCCCGCCATGGAGTGTCTTTTGATCACCCGGGAGCGTAACAACAACCTGCAAGAGGAGCCCTTGTTCGAAACCGAGTTGAGCCCGCTGGAGCATGCCGTTGCTCCCGTGGTGTTTGAGTTCTAACCCCCCTGTTGCTGCATCGCGGAGGAGTCGGCAGCACAGCGGTTCACATAACGAAACAGAGAGAGAGGGAGATCATGAGCGTGAATAAAAGCACACTACCGCTGACCCATGCGGCAACCAGTCAGTTCCTGATCATCAACACACAGGAAAAACTCACCAACGCCATGCCCCCCGAGGACATGGACACGATGGTTCCCAACATCATCCAACTGAGCAAGGCAGCCGGCATGTTGGACGTTCCCATCATCCTTTCAGAACACTATGGCAAAGGTCTCGGCAGCACCCTGTCGGAAATTGCCGAACACCTGCCGCCCCACACCCTGGCGAAGGACAAACTCACCTTCTCCTGCTGCACCGCTCCCGGATTCGAGGAGGAACTCGCGGAACACCAGGAGCGGCGACAGATCGTGATCGCCGGCCTGGAGGCCCACATCTGTATCCTGCAGACCGCCGCCGGACTGCAGCAATGGGGCTATCAGGTGTTCATGTGCCGGGCTTTTTTATGATACCTGTTGGAGACAGGTTCGTATCAGGCATTCTGCCTGCGTCGCGACCAGCCGACGAAACCGGCCAGTGCGGAACCAAACAGCCAGATGGCAGGGGGTACGGGTACTGCTGATACCTCTGTCAGATCATATTGGAGATAATTTCCGGGATCTACGATTTCCGACCCTAAAAACATACGGGCAAACTGAAAGCTCCCCATTTCCGGTAAACTCGTCGGTAAGGCATCACCTGAAAACCAGTCGCCAAACAGATCCATGATATCGATGTATGAGCCGTCAAGGTAGTCCGATGTCGTCATGTAGAGCTCATCAGAAGTATTGCCGGCAATGTTAAGATTGTCGTAAATTTCGACTTTCATGGGGTCGAAAGCGAAGTTCGTGCCATTCAGCGTACAGGTGCCGCAGGTGATCGTGCCCGTCCAGAACCCAGCACCTGCGTATTCGCCCCGGTCCGCTGACGGATTCGTATCAACAGCCCCGACCGGATTCCAGCCGAAAGTTCCGCTGAGTACTGAATCATCATCGATGTTGATAGCGGTGTAATTGAAAGTGGCCGCAGACGATGCGGCGGAGGCCAGCATACCGGCCGCAAAGAGTAAGTTGCGAAATATCATGCCATAGTTCTCCATTCCGTTTATTCATGAGCAGATGCTTTGTCCGGTAAAGACCTGTCGCAATCGACTTCCCCACATCCGGAGATGTTGAGCACCGACCCTCGAGTATTTTTTTGGATAGGGATCCCGCCATTCATGGAGAACAGACAGGGAATGCGCTCAATTCCATATGAATCATAACGGCCCCCCCAATGCAGTTCAAGCCTATATCAGAACTTTCGCCCCAATTTCAACAGAATTTAACGACTGAATCACTACAAATAAGTCTGATTTGCCTACTGGTAATGGAACAGGACGCATCGGGTCCCATCCGAAAGCATTCACCAACTCCGGCGGAAAGGCCGCGCTCGAGCGCGTGGAAGTAACATCTCATTAGTCGTTTTATTCGCATTACACCCAGAAAGTGTCGACATATTTGAAAATCTGATCTATAAATATCGAAATTCCCCGGAAATAATAGAATAACTGTCGACAGTTCAAACCAAAGGAGCCATCCCATGAGTCACTATGCCGAACTCTATCGACGCTCGCTCGAAGACCCCGATGCCTTCTGGGGAGCGGCCGCGCAGGCACTCCATTGGCACAAACCCTGGGACAAGGTACTCGACACACAGGCCAAACCCACCCCTCGCTGGTTTCCCGGTGGCGAAATCAACACCTGTTACAACGCCCTCGACCGGCATGTGGAGGCCGGGCATGGTGAGCGCCTGGCCCTGATCTACGACAGCCCGGTAACCGGCCAGAAACGCCAATACACCTACCAGGAGATGCGCGACACCGTGGCCAGACTGGCCGGCGCCATCGCCGCGCACGGGGTCGGCCGGGGCGATCGGGTCATCATCTATATGCCGATGATCCCCGAGGCCGCCATGGCCATGCTCGCCTGCGCCCGCATCGGCGCCATTCATTCCGTGGTTTTCGGCGGCTTCGCGGCCAAGGAACTGGCCACACGCATCGACGACTGTCAGCCAAAGATGATCCTCTCCGCCTCCTGCGGTATCGAACCGAGTCGTCAGCTGGCGTATAAGCCGCTGCTCGATGAGGCGATTGAACGGGCCCGCCACAAACCCGAAACCTGCATCATCAAACAACGCCCCCAGCTCACCGCGGAGTTGCAGCCGGATCGCGATCGGGACTGGGACAGGGTCCTGGAGGAGGCGACCCCCGTCGACTGCGTTCCGGTGGCGGCCACCGACCCGCTCTACATCCTCTATACCTCAGGCACCACAGGACAGCCCAAGGGGGTGGTGCGGGACAACGGCGGCCACGCCACCGCGATTCTCTGGTCGATGAAACACATCTACAACGTGGAAGCGGGGGATGTCTACTGGGCCGCCTCCGATGTGGGCTGGGTGGTGGGCCACAGCTACATCGTCTACGGCCCCCTGCTGGCCGGCTGCACCACGGTGATCTATGAGGGCAAGCCGGTGGGTACACCTGACCCGGGGGCCTTCTGGCGGGTGATCAGCGAGTATGGCGTGAAGGTTCTGTTCACCGCCCCCACCGCCTTTCGTGCCATCAAGAAAGAGGACCCCCAGGGGGCCTACATGTCGCGCTACGACCTGAGCGGCATGGCGACCCTGTTCCTCGCCGGCGAACGCTGCGATCCCGACACCCTGCAGTGGGCGGAGACCATGCTCGGCAAACCGGTGATCGACCACTGGTGGCAGACCGAAACCGGCTGGGGTATCGCCGCCAATCCCATGGGGATTGAACCGATGCCGGTAAAGCCGGGATCCCCCACCGTGGCCATGGTCGGCTATGACGTGCGCATCCTCGACGATCAAGGTCAGGAGAAGCCCCCGGGGGAGATGGGCGACATCGTCATCAAGCTGCCGCTGCCCCCCTCCTGCCTGCCCACCCTGTGGAACAACGAGCAGCGTTTTGTCGACGGATATCTGCGCGCCCACCCCGGCTATTACCTCACCGGCGACGCC
>JARRNW010000431.1:0-3677 GCA_037384565.1 Candidatus Thiodiazotropha sp. | reverse complement strand
ATCGTACTCGACAAGAACGGTTTGTTCATGCGGGAGGGAATGTTGACCCTGAATATCTATGTCGGTGTCGAACGGGTATTCACGCTGGCATTCTCATTTTACAAAAACACATCTGACCGAATCTGTGCAATGGTTGGTGCGATTCAAGGGCGGCGCATGCAGGACGTCAAGACGCTCTATCGGGAGATGACCCGAAAAGCCCATGGCGTACGTCCACGGGATTTGATGGTAGAGGTGTTTCAACTATTTTGTCGAAGGATTGGGGTTGAGAAAATCTACGCCATTGCCGATTCGCATTGTCAGCATAGACACAATTTTTATTGTTTGAAAAACAAGCTGGACTCCCTGCATCTCGACTATGATGAGGTTTGGACCAATCGGGGGGGCGTACGCAACAGTGAAGGTTTTTTTGAGCTGCCAGTGCCACCTGTTTTTAGGTCGCTGCATACGGTCATTGCAAAAAAGCGCTCCATGTACCGAAAACGCTATGCCATGCTGGAACAGCTTGAGCGGAACTTGGAAAACAGTCTGATCGCCTTTTCGGGTTTCGAGCGAGGGTCGATCCTTGGCAACAGGGATACGCAGCTAAAGGCGAGTTGAATCATGTTTTGGTGGTGTTGCTGATCCTATGTTGAATGCCTGCAGACTGCGTTATCAAAACTTGCTGTAGGCCAACACACTCCGGCTGAACACGACATACTCAGTCGTCGGGTTAATAGTAAGCCCGTTAACCGGTTTCGGGCAGATTGTCGATCCAGTGCGTGAAAGGGGTATTGAGACCTATGTCCATTTGGATCGATCGGTCGTAGGCTGCCCGATTGATCGTGAATTCCGCTTCTATTAGGCGATAGGCGCTGTTGATTCGGTAGGATAGCCGCCAGGTTACCGCATGGTCGCCATTTTCCACGATGGCCACCTTGGGTGATCGTTCCTGATCGATCAACGAGCCGGTGTCGGCCACATCCTGCCAGACGGTCTTGAGGAATCGTTCGATTATCTCGCCAGCATAGCCGTATCCGATCTTGAAGTCGGCGTTGCAATCCAGTTTGCCGTTCGAGTCGCTAGTGAGGACTTCGATTTTGCTGGCACGGAAACGGGAATTGGGCAGTAGGATCTTGTACTTCCTGCGCATATCCTTGAATACCGTCTGGGTCAATGTGGTGCGAATCACCACTCCCAGTAAGTCGAGTTCCTTGACCTGAATCACCGAGCCGGGCTCCACATCGTTGTTATAGAGCAGGATCAACCCGTTGATGTTGTCCGGTGCCCATACATCCTTGGTGGAGTAGACTATGAGTAGCACCGCGCCCAGTACCGATGTGGCATGCAGCCAACTGGTCATCTCCCAGGTATTGATGATGATCAGAAACGAAATTACAGCCGCCACGATCCACCCAATCAAACCGATGATTTCCGACTGATAGGTGTGGGTGAGGATCTCCGTGTCGTCGATTTCACGGGTTCTGCCATAGCGTTTCAAAACCTGCAGCTGAAACAGGTGGGCCAGCAGGTAGGCGCACAGCAGGGTCAATCCGGTGATCGACAGGGGACGGGCCTTGTCGGTGAAGAGCACCGCCAGGAAGTACATCAGGAAAAGCGTGATGTTGACCATCCGCAGAACCCAAACGCTGGCGTGATGTTTACGGTCAGTGGGTGGATAGCCGAATTTTGTGATGATCCGGGATGAGAGCAGGAAGATCAGGGTGTTGATGATCAACACAAAGTAATCGAATAGGCTGAACACCTGGTCGAGTCGATCATAGTAGGCCTGACCGACGTGATTGATGAATTCTTCCACTCCTGACTCCTGCCGGGTTATTGAGTAAGCACCGAATCAAGTCGGTCTGCGAGTATCGGGACCAGGTCCGGGTGGTCGCCTACCAGGCCGCTGACATGGATGGTCCAGTGGGGGAACCGTTGTCCCACCCGAGTGCATATGGCTTCGATGTCACCGCCCGGTCCGGCATGGCGTCCGGGTGAAAGAAACAGCAGCGATAACGCAATTGGAGTCTTGGTATCCCGTTCTCCTTCGCCAAGCAATACCTCTTCGAGCAGTTCGCCATTGAAATCATACGCAACTCCAGAGCGGCGTTCCATGACGGCTTCTTGAAGTCGTGCCCCCTGGCCGAGTCGATCCCGCAGCGCGTCAGCCAGGTAGTGACGGACCGCGGTAACCGAAGGGATGGGGGACCCATGGTCAACCAGTATGACCCGCTGGATGGTGCTTGGCAGTTGCGCCTCGAGTATTCCTGCCAGTCTGGGTTCGCCGAGTGGGAGTGGGCAGAGCACAGGCGCAATGGAGACCTCGAAATCTCCATGTTTCATACGCAGTCGGGACAGCTGTTCGGGGATAAAGGACGTGAGTGCCCGGCTGGGTCCGAAAAACAGGGGCAGAATGATGAATGCCCGTTCGCCCTGCAACAGTCGTCTCTCCAGCAGGGGGAGCAGGGTGTCAGCTGATTGGCCGTTCAGTACAGAGGCTGGGATTTTATTCGCGTGCTGTAAGGATACAGGGATCACCCCGTGAGCGGTCGCCTCGGAGAGTCTCCGTGCAATATTTCGCAGGTTGAGTACGGACTCCGGGCGCCGGGAACCGTTGTCCGCCAGTAGTATCGTAGCCGAATTCATGATCAAGGCCGTGTTGTGGTCCGTCACATGCTCAACCATTTTTCAAAGGAACTCAAGACCCATATGGGGCGCAGGTATCGGCTCAGCCCGGTGGGCCAAGGTATATTGCTCTACACATCAGATGCCGTTTCGTAACAGAGTGGAAAGGGTTGTCGTGGATGGAGAGGTGAGAGAGACTACCCCTGTTCGTGCATGCGCACCTGGGCGGGGTACCCGTGGACAGCCCGGGATTTATAGCGGCGAATGTAATTTTTGATCTTGATCATCTTTTATATGTTATTTTTTCAAGATACCTCATATATGGACGATACAGTTGCAAATCCTGATACGGATAATATCTCGCCTTCGGGCAGGCCACTGTGCGGTCCTTCTCGGCATTGTACCAGCTTCCTCCAATAGGAGGCTTACTTGTGGTTAACCGATCCGCCCGGCGATTTTCTGAATGAGGCTTGGTTTGGCAAACCGCTTTAATTCAAAGTGGGATACTCCAAGGAATGAAGTTTATAACAACAATGTATGTAACACTGAGCGAATCCCTGGGAATCTACACCGCCGATCAGCTCTACGAATTGTTGAGCAATCGGCATCATACGCAACCGATTTCTCGGCATAGAGCGGCGATCATTCAGAGCCGTACCTTTTTCTTCAGTACGGTGTTTGCGGTTCTAGTACCCTTATGGTCCTTGATCGATCTGATATTTCTGCCTTTGGGGTTGTGGGCGGAACTGCTTTCGATCCGCCTGCTGTCGGCATTGATATTTGCAGCAGTGGCCTGGCAGACGCGCCAGGAACCGTGCTTGAAACAGGCCCGTTGGCTGTTGGCCGTGATGTTGTCTGTGACACCGCTGTTTTATCTCGCATCCAATCATTGGATCGAGGCCTATGAGCTCAGCGGCATGGAGCGGGTTGTGGCGGAGCTCTACGCCCTGTTACCCTTCGTCATGGTGGCTGGCCTGACGTTGTTTCCGCTTACCCTGTCGGAGTTCCTCGCCTACGCCGTTCCGATGATTCTGGTCGTGGTATGGGCCAACCTACCGAATAATCCGCAA
>JARRNW010000430.1:0-3679 GCA_037384565.1 Candidatus Thiodiazotropha sp. | reverse complement strand
CTGGTTGGCGAGGCGGTGTTCGGTGTCTTGAGGACTGCCGGACCGTCGATGAGTCCTTTCAATGCCTGGGTGTTTCTGAAAGGTCTGGAGACCCTGAATCTGCGCATGCAGGCCCACTCTCGCAACGCGCAACTGTTGGCGGAGTGGCTCGACCAGCATCCTCGGGTGGAACGGGTTTATTATCCGGGGCTCTCGAGTCATCCCCAGAACGATCTGGCCATCCGACAGCAGAAAGCACCGGGCGGTATCCTGGCCTTTGACGTCAAGGGCGGCCAGACCGCGGCCTGGCGGGTTGTGGATGAGACCCGTATGCTCTCCATCACCGCTAATCTGGGGGACGTGAAGACCACCATTACCCATCCTGCAACCACCACCCACGGACGGTTGACACCGGAGCAGCGCAGTGAAGCGGGCATAGGCAACGGATTGATCCGTGTCGCTGTGGGGTTGGAAAATCTGTCGGATATCAAGCGGGATCTGGCTCGGGGGCTTGATAGTCTGTGAATAAGGGACGCGGAATTACCTACTATGCTCAGCCATCCGGTGGTATGCGAGAGAATTGAGCAATGGTTTGAAAAGTTTTTAGTTTTGAGCGAACTCCATCAACTCAAAACTAAAAACTCAACACTCAAAACCCATGATTCAACCCCGCTCGGCTTCACTGCCCCACCCGGGTGAAGTCGGTGCCGGGTTTGAGACCAAAGATGGTTTCCAGGTCAAATTCCCGGATCAATTGATCACCGGTGTCCAAGCCAAACTGGCGCTGTACCTCACCGAGCAGCAGGCGTACCGCATTGCGATTGTAACCGCTACCGAAACTGATTTGCTGGCGGAGAATGTCACGTGCTTTGTCGAGGGTCATTTCGGAAGGATCCGCCTCAGTGGTTAACAATGATTATCTCAGACATAGCAGATTGCGCCTACCCGATAAACTGTATGGAACCTGGTGGCATTATATTTCAGAGGTGTTGTTACAATCCAGCGTACTGGCCGGGGACTGATAGCGTTCAGGGCAGTCGCTGAGGCGAAATGGGAGTGTCCCTGGTCTATTGGCGTAGCGTATCTCTTGAGGTGTTCAGGTGTTGTTCAGTTAGCACGCCCTAAACTTCCAGCATACCGGATGAATATCCGTTCCCAATCACTGGAATTCAGGAGAATGCCATGAAAATCAACGTCCTGATCAGCACTGCCTTGTTGATGAGTTTTTCCCTTGTGGCCCATGCCGGACATCATGACGGCTATCGGGATACCGCCAAAGTCATCGACGTGGATCCGGTGTATCGTACCGTCGAGGTCAGCGAACCTGAGCGCAGCTGCTGGGAAGCGGAGGTCGATCACTATGTGCCCGACGAACGGCGCTATACCGGCACCGTATTGGGCGGCATCATTGGTGGAGTGGTCGCCAACTCGGTTAGCCGCGGGCGTGGCCGGGGCAGGGATGCGGCTACCCTGGCCGGCACTCTGTTGGGTGGCGCCATCGGTCATGATCTGACTCGTACGGGGTATTCCGGCCGGGTGGTGACTGCCCGGGAACATCGTTGCGAGGTGATCCAGCATACCTATGAAGAGGAACGTCTCCAGGGATATGATGTGACCTATCGCTACAAGGGACGGATTTTCCACACCTTCACCCATGAGCATCCTGGGGACCGGATTCCGGTGAATGTCAGTGTGCGTTCCGACTATTAAGCCGTTCCCGCCGACTGTGGGGGATGATCGCAATCCCCTGGTGAAAAGGGTATAACGCTTGAAAATCCGTGATAACGGCCGAAAGGACTGTGAAACAGGGTGGCAATTCATATACCAGAACGATATCAACAGGGCTTGAGAGAGATAAGTTATGGGTAAGTGCAGACGTATTATCGTTGTAATCGCAACACTGGCCACAGTGGTGTTGGGGGCAGCGCAGGCGCATGCGGGTATGAGTCTCGATCAGGCGGTTCAACAGGCCAAGCAAAAGACCGGCGGTCGGGTGATTTCGGCGGAAACCCGCAGTCAGGATGGACATTCTGTCCATAACATTCGCATATTGACCCGGGACGGCAAGGTTCGACGTATGCAGATCCGTGCCGATGACAAGGGCGGCGAGAGTCGTTCCCGACGCTGATGATCGTGTCTGACGAGAATAGGATGGCCTGAAGTGCGTGTGCTGCTGGTAGAGGATGAAGCCGATATCCGTGAACCCCTGGCTGCCCGGCTTCGGGAGCAGGGCTACACCGTGGACAGTGCCGAGGATGGCCGTGCCGGACTGTTTCTTGGGCGGGAGTATGGTATCGATGTAGGGATTATCGATATTGGTCTGCCAAAACTCTCCGGTATCGAGCTGATACGGGAATTGCGCAAACTGGACAAGCATTTCCCCATTCTCATACTCACCGCCCGGGGCAACTGGCAGGACAAAGTGGAGGGGCTCGAGGCCGGTGCGGACGATTATCTGGTCAAACCCTTCCACATCGAGGAACTGTTGGCCCGGCTCAATGCTTTGCTCAGGCGTTCGGCCGGGTGGTCCCAACCGGTGATCTCCGGAGGACCGATCTCCCTGGATACCCGAACCCAGAGCGTCAGTGTCCGGGAGGCACCGATTGATCTGACCGCCTATGAGTACAAGGTATTGGAATACCTGATGCTACATGCTGGAGAAGTGGTCTCAAAAACCGATCTCACGGAACATATTTATGAGCAGGATTGGGACCGCGACAGCAATACCATCGAGGTCTTCGTGAGACGCCTGCGCAAGAAGCTGGATCCGGATGAAGATTACAAGCCTATCGAAACCTTGCGGGGCAGGGGATACCGCTTTGCATTGGAGCGCAGTCAGTGAATCTCTGGGGACCTTTTGGCGTCGTTTCAACCGGACTCCGGGTAGTGCGGAAACGACTTATTGGGACTCCCGGGCAACATTCGGATTCAGACATATCAGGCTGATATGAGCGAGACACCGGCCCTGATCCCATGAATGGTTCGGAGAATCCATCATCAAAACATCCCATCTCCATCCATCAGCGATTGCTGTTGGCCGCCAGCCTGGTGTTGGGCGCATTTCTGGGATTGACCGGCTGGTCGTTGGACGAGGCCTTTCGCTCGGCCAGTGATGAGGCCTTGCAGACCCGCCTCTATAGCAGTGTGTATGCTCTGTTGGCGGCGGCTGATGAAGGGGATGAAGGACAGATGGTGATGCCGGAAGTACTGACGGATCCCCGCTTCAACCGTCCGGATTCCGGTCTCTATGCCGAAGTCAGGAACTATACGACGGGCTACCGCTGGCGCTCCGCCTCCACCCTGGGTCAGAGTTTAGAGTTCAGTCGTGAGATTCCGCCGGGTGAGTCTGAAATCAGTGATTTCAAGCTGGCGGACCGGGAGGTTATGGGTTTGAATTTTGGCGTGGTCTGGGAGGATTTTCATGGCAAGGAACGTCGATATGTCCTGAGCGTTGCCGAAGATCTGCAACCGATTCAGGAACAGGTTTCGGCGTTTCGCAACACCCTGGTCCTATGGCTGGGTGGTGCTGCCTTTCTGTTGCTCCTGGCTCAGGGCTGGGTGCTCAACTGGGGATTGCGCCCCTTACGTCAGGTGGCCGGTGCCCTGGCCGAGATCGAGTCGGGAAAGGCCGAGCAGCTGCAGGGCGCCTATCCCCGTGAACTGACCCGCCTGACCTCCAGTATCAATTCTCTCATCCTGC
>JARRNW010000429.1:0-3682 GCA_037384565.1 Candidatus Thiodiazotropha sp. | reverse complement strand
GGCAGGGTTCGCTCTTTCGCCTGCGCCTGCCCGTGGAGTTGGCGCAAGCCGTGGAGCAAGAGAAGGCGGGGCCGCAGCGTGTTGTCGGTTTGGCATCGGGGCAACCAGGCTATCGCATTCTGGTGGCCGAGGACAACCCCGACAATCAGCGACTCATCGCCACCCTACTGGAACGCGTCGGCTTTCATGTGCGCACGGTCGACAACGGCCAGGCGGCGATCGAGGCGTTCCAGGCCTGGCACCCTCATCTCATCTGGATGGACATGCGCATGCCGGTGATGGACGGCTATGAGGCCAGTCGCAGGATCAAGGCGCTGTCGGGGGATGGAGAGGTCCGTATCGCGGCCCTGACCGCCAGTGCCTTCGAGGAAGACCGTGAGGCCGTACTGGGGGCGGGTTGCGACGCTTTTGTCCGCAAGCCACTGAAGGAGGGCGAGCTGTTCAAAGTTATGGGCGACCTGTTGGGGGTGCGATACCTATACAAAAAAGAGGTGGCGCCTGAGCCTCCGGCGCCCGTGAGTGCGCTGGATCTGAACGAATTACCCGCAGAACTGACCTTGGGGCTCAAGACGGCAGCGCTGGCTCTGGATATGGAGAAACTTCAAGAGCTCATTGAACACATTCAAGCCCTTTCACCACAGTGCGCCAATGCGCTACGCGCTGCGGCCAATGACTACCGATTCGATGAGATTCTCAAGGCGCTGCATGAAGAGGTGAAATAGGCTGCTTGGTACGTTATTCAAGCGGCATGACACGAACTTCGGTTGATGCCGGTTACCCAAACGAATCACGGATGCAGCGAAGTTCAAGGTGCGGCAAACCACACCCCAAAGTCCGGCACCGTTTCTATCACGTCCCGGCGTCCAACACAGCGGTAGGCCACCTGATTCTGGAGTTTCTCGCAAACGGCAAGCCATAAACCATTCAACAGACCCTGCCGCAGCTACGCTGCAGCAATCTCGATCGATATGGATTAATATTGTGCAGTGAGACACCGATACGGTTCGAACTTCGTCCAGGTCCCTACGCATGCAACAGCATAAGGTTAGGGGCTACAAGCGTAGCTCAGCTCAGCGTTGCGGCTCTTGACAAGGGATCCGCTATTCCATCCTTAGGTCCGTAAACGGCACATTCATGGCCACTCCTGCCCGCGAGCCACGCCTTGATCTGAGCCACGCTTGCAGCCCTGAGTGTATTAATATCTATGGCCTGATTAGTAATGTTCGATCGAAAACAACATTGGCAAAACCTGTACCGGGATCGTTCACCCGGAGAGGTCAGCTGGCACCAGCAGGAACCCCATCAATCCATCGAATTGATACGCGCCTGCCAACTCGATCTTAGCGCACCGATCATCGACGTGGGCGGGGGGGCTTCCCGTTTGGTCGATGCACTCGCTGAGTCCGGATTTAGCGACATCTCCGTACTTGATATCTCATCGTTCGCGCTGCAACACGCCCAACAGCGCCTGGGCAGCCAAGCCGAAACGATCGACTGGATCGAAGCGGACATTACAGAGTTCATTCCCTCTCGGTACTATGCCGTTTGGCACGATCGCGCCGTCTTTCACTTCCTCACCGAAAGAGCAGACCGCGAAAAGTATGTCGCAGCGTTACATCAGTGCCTGTCATCCGGCGGATACCTGATTCTAGCCAGCTTCGCCATCGGCGGTCCCCGCCAATGCAGCGGACTGGATATCATTCAGTATGACGCCGAAAAAATACAGGCCGAACTTGGACCCGGATTTACACTCCTGGAACAGCATTCGGAAGATCACCTCACGCCTACCAACAGGATTCAGGCCTTTCAGTATTTTCGACTGAAAAAAACGACTTAACAACCAGTTGACACCCCTCCATGATCTGCCTCCCAGTGCGGGCGCGAGCGCTGCGGATTGCATAGAACTTCTCCGGTGTTTTTCGTGTTGAATTTTACCCCCCTCTGCCGCGGAGTATCGGAAAAGCTATAATGTCTCTGCAAGCGCGGTTCCTACTTACGGTGAAAGTTTAATGAAAACCCGTTTTTGGATCGTCCTGTTTCTGATTTCGCTACTGCTACCGTCTTATCACAGGGTTCATGCGTCGCCATCTGAGTCGCTGCACCGGCCGAATCAGCGCATTGAGCTTTGGTTTTTCTGGTCTGCCCGCTGTCCTCACTGCCTGGAGGCACGCCCCCATATTCTGCAAATGGCTTCAGACAATCCCTGGATCGACCTGCATGACCTGGAGCTTACGCAACATCCGGAACATGTCCAACGATACATCGAACTGGCCAGTGAAATGGGTCAACAGGCACAGTCCGTCCCAGCCTTCCTGTTCTGTGATCACATGGAAGTCGGCTGGGAAAGTTAGGCGGTCACGGGTCAGCGACTACTGCAAGCACTCAAGGCATGCCTAAGGGGGGCAACCGCTGGAGCAAACCTACCCCTTCTCAATCTGCCCGGCCTAGGGGATCTCTCGTCAAGCGATCTATCCCTGCCTCTGCTCACGCTGCTAATCGCCGGCATGGATGCTTTCAATCCCTGTGCCTTTTTCGTACTGCTGTTTCTGCTCTCTTTGCTGATCCACCAGCAAAACCGTCGGCGAATGCTGATTGTGGGCGGGGTTTTCGTACTGTTCTCCGGTCTGATGTATTTTTCCTTCATGGCCGCTTGGCTGGGGCTGTTTCGCATCATGGGCAACCTACCGTGGATTACGCTGGCTGCGGGATTGCTGGCATTGTTCATCGGCCTGATCAACGTGAAGGATTTCTTTGCATTCAAGCAGGGGATCACACTCTCGATCCCGGAATCCCGCAAAGCCGACCTGTTTCAACGCGGTCGGCGCATCCTTGCCTCCGGCAGTCTGCCGGCCATGCTGATGGCCACGGTATTACTCGCGGTGGCCGCGAATTTTTACGAACTGCTCTGTACCGCGGGTTTCCCCATGGTCTACACCCGCCTGCTCACACTGCAGGTGCACAACTCGACGCTCCATTTCTTCTATCTCGCTCTCTACAACCTGATCTATGTCCTCCCGCTACTCACCATCGTGCTGGCGTTTGTCTTCACAATGGGATCGCGTAAACTGAGCGAACGGGAAGGCCGACTGCTCAAACTGCTCTCAGGATTGATGATGACGGGGTTGGGGGTGATGCTGATCGTCAGCCCGGAGGGACTGAACAACCTGACAGCCGCCTTCGGCCTGATTGCAATATCCGTTGCCTTGACCTGGTTGGCGGCGAGGATTTCCGCTTCGAAAAACTGACACCGTCAACAGACATCAGCTCAGTTGGCGTAGAGATTGACCTGGAGTCGCTGGTTCTGCGAGGCGATACTAACTACATGGACATCCATCAAAAGAACAAGAGTTAGCTTGGGTGTCCAGATAACTCCCAGATAACTCTCCTTTGTACGCGTCCCGGCGGCAGATCGACAACTTGCGCCAGGCGGTCAACTTGCTCGGTTTCAATACGGCCATAACGCTGGCATTGAGTTTTTCGCTGGAGCCGCCCGACAACGGCGGCTACGTTGACAAGCAGGCGTATTGGCGTCGATCGCTGGCTTCTGGGGTTGCCGCGCTGGTGTCCATCGCCCGCGGGCTGACGGAACAGATGCGGCAGACGGACATCGTGGCCCGCTACGGTGGCGAGGAGTTCGTCTTGGTACTGCCCGGCACGAGCGAAGAGGATGCATTTACCTTGC
>JARRNW010000428.1:0-3683 GCA_037384565.1 Candidatus Thiodiazotropha sp. | reverse complement strand
TCTGCCAGCGACATGACCCTGGAGCGCAAACAGCGCACTACCGTAGCGATGGATTACGGACTCATGAAACTGGATTCGGCCGAACGCGTTCACCTTTACGGAACACCGGGGCAGGAGCGATTCAATTTCATGTGGGAGATTCTCACGGAAGGTGGCCTGGGGCTGGTACTGCTCATCGATAACTCGCGCAGCGAGCCATTTCGAGATCTGCAGTTCTTCCTCGATGCCTTTAAAAAGTTCATCAAGACCACCGCCGTCACCATTGGGATCACACGCATGGACGAAAAGGACAGTCCTTCAATCAACGACTACCACAGTCATGTCTCATCACTGGGGTGGCCCAAGCTGCCGATTCTGGAAGTGGATGCGCGGGAGAAGGATGATATGTCCTCTTTGGTACAATCCTTGATCTACTCTCTTGACCCGACCCTGGCCGGCTGAATCTGATGAAACTGAGTCTAAACACCGACCTTGTTCTCGAACCCACTCCCGCAGGGGCGTTTTATACCGTCAGTGCAAATAGCAGTGAACCCGCTCGGCGATTATTACTGAATATCCTGAGTGAACGAACTCAGCCCTATCTGGACCCATCCCGCCTCAGTCTTTGGAGTGGCCTGGACCGAAACGGATCCATTGAACTTGTGCATCGATTGCAGGAACTGGGGTGGCTGGCTGGACGGGAAACCCCCTTGAGCGCCCCCGAGGGTCCATTGGAAGAGGTCCTGCCAAGCATGCTGGAGAAGGTTTCCGTCGAAGGCAAGGCACTGCTGGCGGATGACCAGGGTTTTTATCTGAGCACCAGTGGCATTCCTCATGAGACCGCCGAGGCGCTTTCAGCGGCAAGCGCGAATCTTGGCACCGTATACGCAAAAAACCAACGGCTGTTCAACAACAATCTGGGCATACAGGAGCAGGCCTGGACACTTGCAAATGCCGCGGGCAACAGCCGACTCGGTTTCTGGCCGTTACACATCGGCCCGCAACGTTTCGTACTGATAATCCAGGGCCGTCCTACATTCAATCAACCGGAATTTCGCGACTTGGTCTGGGTGCTTTCCATACGTTATTCAAAACAACTCAACCCCAAAGACGAGACACTATGAACGATACCGATTTTGAACGACTCGCCGCCTATACAAGGCAATTCACAGGGTTCTCAAAGGAGATGGAATCTGTTCTCAATGGTCTTTCCGAACAGATCCTGCCACACCTGCCCGATGTGACGGACAGTTTCTATAGCGTCCTGCTGGAAATCCCAAAGGCTCGGCCGTTCCTCGATGGCCGTATCGACTCCCTCAAACAGACCCACATCCGCTGGCTGGAACAGGTTTTCAGCGGGCCTTTTGATGTTGAATATACAAAACACATGTATCAGGTTGGAGATGTACATGTGAAGGTAGGGTTGCCGGTTGAATTCATGGCGGGCGCAATGACGCTCGTTTCAACACGTATTACGGAATTGCTGGGAGAAATTTTCCAAGACGATTCAGTGCAACTGAAACAGTCAATTGCCGCTGTAAACGCAATCCTCGGCTATACCTTGATGGTCATGCAACAATCCTACGAATCGTCCCGACTGGCCGAGGAGTTGGAAAAATTTCTAAAAATCACCGGCATGAGTCGAACACTTTTCGACAACCTGGCGAGTGCTTACAAATAACGACACCGCATTCTATTTCAAAATAACAGGAGCACAGAACAATGCGTGAAGATATGCTGACATCCATTTTAAGCGACCTGAATGGCAGCTCGGCGGACATCGAAGCATCCGCCGTTATCTCGACGGACGGTTTGATCATGTCCGCCTTACTGCCTGCAAACCTGGATGAGGACCGCGTCGGCGCCATGAGCGCCGCCATGCTCTCACTCGGTGACAGAACGGCCACGGAACTTTCAAGGGGTGAGCTGGAAATGGTTCTGATCCGAGGCAGCCAGGGTTATGTCATCATGACTCATGCGGGTCCCGAGGCAGTGGTTTCGGTACAAGCAAAGTCAACCGCGAAACTTGGATTGATTTTTCTCGATGTAAAGCGGGCAGCTGCCGCCATCAGTAAGCTCATTTAAATACTTGACGCACATGGAGGATGCCCAATATGCCATCGCTGCGTGATATGGATCCCGCTGAAATCGTAGGTGAGTATCGTGAAAAGTTCCTTATCTATGCAGATGCCCATAAACGCAAGGTTTTGGTTACGGATATCGAAACACCGTTTCCTGACGGACGGCTCATTGTCTCCAGAACGGACCCCTATGGAGTCATCACTCACGTAAACCGATCCTTTGTCGACATGTCAGGATACAGTGAGGAGGAATTAATGGGCCAGCCCCATTACATTCTTCGCCACCCTGACATGCCGGCAGCGGCTTTCAAGGATCTGTGGGATACCGTACGCCAAGGTAATAAATGGCATGGTTATGTAAAGAACCTGCGAAAAGACGGCGGCTACTACTGGGTTCTGGCCATCGTTATTCCCAACATCCGAAACGGTAAAATCATGGGTTACACTTCGGTGCGTCGCAAACCTGCTCGTCGAAAGGTGGAAGAGTGCATACAATACTATCCCACGCTGTTCTAAGGGGATGACACACATGCCTTACCAAATGACCGTCAGCCCGGACTTCACCCCCGACCACATTTCCAGTTGGTATATTTTCAACACCTGGCTGCAACGATCCCTAAATAAAGTCGTTCACCTGGAACTTTATGACGGCTTTGAACAACAGCGGCAGGCCATTCTGTCCGACCAGGTGGACTTGATCTACGCCAATCCCTACGATGCCGCCGTGTTGGTGCGTCAAAAGGGCTTTCTACCCATCGTGAAGCCTCAACGAGCCTCGGATGAGGCCGTCATAGTGGTTCACGACAGCAATCCCGCTCAGCAGGTTGAGGAGCTGAAAACAGGGATTAACATCGCGACGACCGATGACCCTGATGTCAACCTCATATGTCAGATCATGTTGGAACCCGCTGAGTTAAACACCACCAATACACAGCGTATCTCCAAGAACAGCTACCCGCTTGTCGCCAAGGCTCTGATAAAGCAGGAAGTTGATCTGGGATTCTTTCTTTTGGAAGCTTATGAATCGCTTTCGAAGATTACCCGTCGAGAACTTCGGCCTCTGGTGAGCAGCCAGATACAGGTTATTCACCATGCACTGTTCGCGGGTCCCAGGCTGCGTGAACAACGCAGCTCACTCTGCAATCTCCTTATGCAAATGCCCCATGACCCCAAAGGAGCCGGAGTGCTTCGCACATTGGGGTTTGAAGCCTGGGAACCCATGGAAGATGAAGAGATGGAATTCATGATCGATCTCATGGACACACTTAACTATCAACCGGCTTGAATCGGTTCTACCAGACAGACTGCGGTATCTCCATCACGAATCGATGCACTGATGGATTGCCTTCACAAGTTCGCTGACTGAAGAAAACACGCCTCAACTGATTGTTTTTCATCCTTCATGTTCTTCATTGTCATCAGCACGGCGTAACCTGGATGGCGAAGCGGAATCCGGGATCGGGTAGATTTATCTCGTTCCCGCGCTCCGCGCGGGAATTCAGACCTTGTTGAGGGTAGGTGCCACATTCCCCTGGATTCCGGCATTCGCCGGAATGACGGAATCCTTATTCTAATAACGGGCTTCGGTTTTGATGAGGCATGCCTATCCTGTTTACAGGCTGT
>JARRNW010000427.1:0-3684 GCA_037384565.1 Candidatus Thiodiazotropha sp. | reverse complement strand
GAAAAATCCACCTCGACAGGCTTGCCACCTCCCAGTGGTGTTACCGAACGTTCCTGAAGTACGCGCAACAAACGGGTCTGCATCGCTAACGGCATATCGCCGATCTCATCGAGAAACAGCGTACCACCCTGGGCTTCGCACAAACGCCCTTGATAACCCTCGCGCCGCGCCCCGGTAAATGCCCCGGCGCAATAACCAAACAACTCAGCCTCTACCAGATTCTCCGGCAGAGCAGCACAGTTGATGGCAACAAAGGGGCCCTGCTTACGCGGACCACTTTCATGAACGGCCCGGGCGAAATACTCTTTGCCAACACCCGACTCTCCCTGGATCAGCAGGGGAATCGGTTTATCGAGAATACGTCGCGCCTTATCCGTCGCCCCACGCCAGGCGGCATCACCGCTGTCGAGTTCGGCAAGCGCATCAGTGGCGGGTTCCCGCACGGGTGAAACAGCCTGGGACAGGGTCATCGGCCGCGCTATGTGCAAGCGTGCGAACAACCGGTTGCCGTCCCGCAGTTGCACTTGCGTTGTCTGTTCCGGGTGACGCCGATGCCATGCCAGGAGGTCTTCGAAGGAAGTTGAGAATACCCGGCGCAGAGAGACAGCTCCCAGATCGATGGGACTGAGACCCAGCATGGCGAATCCGGCACGGTTGGCGCCCTGGATCATCCCATCCTCGGACAGGGTCACAATTCCCTCCGCGACACTGCCGATCCCTTGTGGATAGGCGTGCAGACGCAGGCACAGGGAGTGACGATGGTCGGTGAGAATCAGACGGTTCTCGATCATCCGCGCGGCCATGCTGACCAGTCCCAGGGTATGGGGATGACGGTTGCGCTGGTCGCCGGAAACATCGACAACCCCCATCAAGGTAGCGTCTCCCGCCATGATGGGCGCCGCCGCACAGGTGAGAAATCCGTTTCGCTCAAGGTAGTGTTCACCACCGTTGATCTCAATACTGTCGGTCTCCGCCAACGCAGTGCCGATGGCGTTGGTGCCGCGCACCCGCTCCTGCCAGGATGCACCAACCGACAGCGCCACCCGTTCGGCTTTGGTCAGAAAATCCACATCGCCCAGGGTCTGCATCAATGTGGCATGTTGGTCGGTCAGAATGATCATGCTGTGGCTGTCGCGCAACTGATCGTACAAATACTCCATCACCGGTTGGGCATGGGCGAGCAGTTCGTGGTTTCGAGACAGGACGCGACGCAGTCGATTACCCGTGAAGTGTTCGAATTCCGTCAACTGGCCTGCAGGGGTGAGCCCCGCGGCTAGACTCCTTTGCCAGGAGCGTGCAACCCGCTCATTGATGACACCGGAAGGGCAGTCGCCATGTTCCAGAAAATACTTGCGGGCTTTTTGCAGATTCGTCGCGCATGATGCGGTATTCATACGGCATTCCTCGACTGGGGAAATGATCGAGTTATTCAAGGGTTTGGAAAATCAGACAAGGTATTTCGGTTAATTCTTTTCTTCCAAGGCGTTCAGTATAAGTTGTTCCTTATCCGGCGCAACCATGGTGCCACACCACGAGGTGTCACATATTGAGACAGGTGTTGCAATACGGAACGTTGCAAGACGCTTCCCCATCTTCACAACCTTCAAGTTAGTTATTGAAATAACAGATATTTTTCATCTCAACTGATTTGGCACGCAACTTGTGGTGGTACACGAACGGCACCACTCAACGGGCCGGGACACACAGACCAACAATGAAACAGGAGGAAAACCATGATTTATGGAGCACCCGGCACAGCCGACGCCAAAATCACCTATAAAGATCGCTATGACAACTTCATCGGCGGAAAATGGATTGCCCCTGTCAAGGGAACCTACATGGATGTGATTACGCCCATTACTGGTGGCGTATATACCCAAGCGGCGCGTTCCAGCGCTGAAGATATCGAACTGGCACTGGACGCCGCCCACGCCGCAGCGGATGCCTGGGGTAAGACTTCCACCACTGAGCGCTCCAACATTCTGCTGAAGATCGCCGACCGTATCGACGAGAACCTGGAAATGCTCGCCTATGCGGAGACCGTGGATAACGGCAAACCGATCCGTGAAACCCTGGCCGCCGACCTGCCCCTCTCCTCCGATCACTTCCGCTATTTCGCCGGCGCCTTGCGGGCCCAGGAAGGCGGCATCAGCGAGATCGACGAAAACACCATGGCCTACCATTTTCACGAGCCTCTGGGTGTGGTCGGTCAGATCATTCCATGGAATTTCCCACTGCTGATGGCGGCCTGGAAACTGGCTCCGGCCATTGGCGCCGGTAACTGTGTTGTGCTCAAACCCGCCGAGTCGACCCCGGTCTCCATACTGATCCTGATGGAGCTCATCGCCGATCTGCTGCCCCCCGGTGTTCTCAATATCGTCAATGGCCTGGGCCGCGAGGCGGGAATGCCTCTGGCGCAAAGTTCACGCATTGCCAAGATCGCCTTCACCGGCTCCACCACTACTGGCCGAGTCATCGCGCAGGCGGCGGCCAACAACCTGATCCCGGCCACCCTGGAGCTGGGTGGCAAGTCCCCCAATATCTTCTTTGCCGATGTGATGGAGAAGGACGATGGCTTCCTGGACAAGGCGATCGAAGGTCTGGTGCTGTTCGCCTTTAACCAAGGTGAGGTCTGCACCTGCCCGAGTCGCGCCCTGATCCAGGAGTCCATTTATGACGCATTCATGGAACGGGTACTCAAGCGCGTTGCCGCCATCAAGCAGGCCAGCCCACTCGATACCGACACCATGATGGGCGCCCAGGCTTCTAAAGAGCAGCTCACCAAGATCCTCTCCTACCTGGAACTGGGTCGGGAAGAAGGAGCCGAATGTCTTATCGGCGGCCAGCAGGCGCAATTGGAGGGTGAACTGGGAGGCGGCTTCTATGTGCAGCCAACCCTGTTCAAGGGCCACAACAAAATGCGTATTTTTCAGGAAGAGATCTTCGGCCCGGTTCTGGCTGTCACCACCTTCAAAGACGAGGCGGAGGCACTGGAGATCGCCAACGACACCCTCTACGGTCTCGGTGCGGGCGTCTGGTCCCGTAACGGAAATGTGGCCTACCGTATGGGCCGTGCCATTAAGGCTGGCCGGGTCTGGACCAACTGCTACCACGCCTACCCGGCCCATGCCGCCTTTGGTGGCTATAAGGAATCTGGTATCGGTCGTGAAACCCACAAAATCATGCTGGACCACTACCAGCAGACCAAAAACCTGCTGGTCAGCTACAGTGAAGAGAAACTCGGTTTCTTCTAGCTGAATAGTGTGCCCAGGAGAAAAATTTGGGCACTAGTGTGGTATGCCATATATATGGCACATCTCAGCGTGATGAAAAGGGAGGCCCGCAAATCCCTTAAGCAAAGGCTGTGTTGGCACCCTGTGCGGGACGGTTCGCCGTCCCGCAATGATTTGGAGACTAACATGATCGATAAAGTAATCGCTACCGATGCGACGCTGGAACTGATCGAAACCCTGAAAAAGAAACATGGTGACGGACTTTTCTTTCACCAATCGGGTGGGTGTTGCGATAACAGCGCCGCCAACTGTTTTCTTCCGGGTGAACTTACCATTGGACCCAACGATGAATACCTGGGCGACATCGGAGGCTGTCCCTTTTATATGAGTAAATCCCAATATCAATACTGGAAACACACTCAGTTAATCATTGATGTTATTGAAGGGGGTG
>JARRNW010000426.1:0-3694 GCA_037384565.1 Candidatus Thiodiazotropha sp. | reverse complement strand
GCCTGCAGCGGGCCGCTGCCGACCAGCTGCAGTTACTGGACAGGCAGGCAGATGATCTGCGCCAAACCAATCAGGCGCTGACGAATCAGCGAAAGAAAGTTGACCAGCAACAGGAACTGATTGACAAACTTGAGACACAGATATCGAAGGAACAACACCGCTTCAAAGCGCTGCAGTCTGAAGTCAAGGTTCAAGAAGAGAACCTGCGGCGCCAAGCCGGAAAGTTGGAGCAGCGTGAGGTCGAATTGCAGAACCAGCAGACCGAGATTAATAAGCGTTCGGCGCTGCTGAATAGTCAGGCAGACAGGATATCCACCCAGGACAAAACCATCCGTTTTCAGGAGCGGCGGTTGGCGGAAACCGGTGAAATCCTTGCTACCCAACGACAAGTCTTGCTGCTGGTCAGCATCGTGGCGCTGTTGATCCTTTCACTCGCTCTGGCATTATTGTTCAGCAACCGCCAGAAGAAGCGCATTAACCTCGTCCTCAGTCAACAAAAGACAGAATTGCACGAGACTGCGCAGGCTTTACAGGAAGCTAAGGAAGATGCGGATGCGGCGAACAGGGCAAAGAGCATATTCCTGGCGAACATGTCTCACGAATTGCGAACGCCTTTAAATGCAATTCTCGGATTTTCAGAGATGCTTGCGCGTGATCGAAACTTCACGGTGGACCAAGTTGAGAAACTCTCCATTATCAACCGCAGCGGTGAACATCTGTTGGCGTTGCTCAATGACGTGTTGGACCTCTCCAAGATTGAGGCGGGCCGGGCAGAGTTGGTGCCGGTAGCTTTCGATCTGCCGCAGATGCTGGAAGATATTAGCCATATGTTCGAGGCACGCGCTGTTGAAGAGGGACTTCGATTTACATTGGATATTGATTCCCATCTGGCCAGGTTCATCAAGGCTGATACCGGTAAGCTGCGACAGATTCTTATCAATCTGCTAGGCAACGCTGTGAAGTTCACACAGTCAGGTGGATTTTCGCTGCGTGCTCGTACTGATTGTGTTAGTAGTGATCCCGATATGGTCATGCTGAAGCTTGAGGTCGAAGATAGCGGTATGGGGATGCCAGCGGACCAGCTGGAACGTATTTTCGATCCGTTCGTCCAGATCGAACATACCACATTCAGCAGCATCAAGGGGACCGGTCTGGGACTGGCTATCAGCAAGTCATTTGTAGATTTGATGGGTGGAACCATTGATGTGGAGAGTACACAAGGGAAAGGCACGATTTTCAGCATCGATCTACCAGTTGGCTTGGCGCAGGCAGCGGAGATCGGTGAACGGGAGATGCGCAAACCGGCTGTAGTGGGGTTGGCATCCGATCAGCCAACTTGGCGTATCCTGGTGGTGGAGGACAATCCCGAGAATCGGCAACTGTTGGTTAGTCTTCTGTCCGAAGTGGGCTTTCATGTACGACAGGTAGTCAACGGCGAAGAAGCGATAGAGCAGTTCAAGCAGTGGCAACCACACTTCATCTGGATGGATATGCGCATGCCAGTCCTGGACGGCTACGAAGCGACGCAACGTATTCGTGCGCTACCAGGCGGAAACCAAGTCAAGATCGTCGCCATAACTGCCAGTGCGTTCAAGGAGCAGCGCAAGCGAATTCTGGAAGTTGGCTGTGATGAACTCATTCATAAGCCTTATAAGGCAAATGAGATCTTGGACGTTATGGAAAAGTTGCTTGGCGTGCGCTATCGCTTGGAAAACACCACAGGTGATTCACCGCTCGAGACTGCCAGGGTGAGCGCCGATGCCATCGCCGCGCTGCCGCGGGAAATTCGCTCAATCCTTTTCGATGCGGCACTTACATTGAATCGGGAAGATTTCAAGAGAGCGCTAATCGAGGTACAAGAGCTGGCTCCAAAGCTGGTAGATGGGTTGGGGCGCATGGCGGATGAGTTCCGCTTTGATAGGATTCTGGAACTGCTCGATGAATCTGGCCAGAATATCGCAGCCGATCGCTAAAGCGCGATATTGATATTCTGTTTTTCTTGCGCTGCCAAGAATTGTGCTCAAAATGCTCTCGCAACCATGCGAGAGTAATCGTCCTCTTGTCATTCGTTAGACTCAGATTCAAGCGAACTTGCTGGACGTGCACGCATATGGAATGTTAGGAGCGATTTCGTGAAAATGAACTAAATACGAAATTTATCTAGGATTTTTCTTCACTTTCTTTGGGGTGCCCTTGCGTGCATTAAAAGTCCGTCTATTCTATAAGGTAGGCTCCCCGCGAGAGGGGGTAACAAGAATCTGCTTCCAAAATAAAATAATTTCCTGACCAAATCACAGACCTAAGCCATACGGAAAGCGCGGTTTAGACGCAGTCATTGCGCCTTTTCGAAACGCGAGGCAAATACATCATGTTAGTAGGGGTTGGAAAGTATTCGGTTAGAGATTAGGTATTACTGATTCACGGTGCAATATGACACAACGCCTACGACGCTTCGGTGGCACAGCTCTTCTTGTAGCAGCCATCAGTGCAACCGGTCAGGCGCAGGAAATTTCCGACCCTGGCATACGCGAGCTACTCAGTCTGGATCTGGCCGCCTTGGGCGGTGTGCAGGTATATACCGCCAGCCGTGAACTAACCTCCATAGAAGAGTCTCCCTCGATTGTCACTGTGATTACCGCCGAAGAGATTCGCAGGCGTGGCTATAGGAACTTGAGCGACGCCCTCGATGGGGTACCCGGCTTCCTTACTTACGCCGACAGCTTTACCCATATGTTCGGGCACCGTGGATTCATCGAAAACTCGATGTCCAACTATCTGGTGATGATCGACGGCCATAAGCTGAACAACCAGTTGTTCAACATAGGTAATCAGGAACATCTCTTCCCGCGCCTCAGCGATGTCAAACGCATAGAGGTCGTGCGTAGCCCAAGCTCGACCTTGTGGGGCTCAGACGCCTCGGCGGGAATCATCCATATCATCACTTACAATGGTAAGGATCTTGACCCGGACGGCGACGGCAGATGGCGAATTACCGGTGACGTTGAATTCAAGAACAACCGTCGTATGGCCAATGTCCTGTATGGCGCCGACCTCGGCGACACCAGCGATCTTATGGTGTCGTTGAATTACAGCCAATCGGACGGCGAATGGCTTCCAGCCTATCATGCGGACGTTGACGGGTATGTGTTGTGGCCAGTGGCGAGGCCTTGGGATTCCCGCTGGAATCTCTCCGGCATCTATGGTCCCAGTCACGAGTTTTATCTAAAGTACCGTAAGCACGACTTTACACTTCTCGCCCGGCACAGCAGGACCGAGCCGAGCCGTTTTCAACTTTCCGACAAGGCCACTAACACCATTGCTGCATGGCCCAGAACTCACTGGAGCACTGACCTGCGCTATGCCCCACGGCTCAGCGACGTAATGAAACTCGAAACGTCTCTGTTCTACGATTATCGTGCGGGAATTCCGCTTGAATTCGAAACAGGAGAAGAAAGGCTCAAAGACATCTGCAAGAGCTACGGCGCCAGCGCCATTGCGACACATACACTCGCTGATAATCGCTTAAAGGTTGGAATAGAGTATCAGTTTCTCGACTACACCAGCGGATCAGCCCTCTGGGGACAATATACCGGACCAAGAAGTGAAGATGTATGGGGCGTCTTCCTGGAGGAGAATTGTCTTGGCCTCGACAACTGGATTTTTACTGCCGGTATTCGCTATGACTACCACAGTC
>JARRNW010000425.1:0-3711 GCA_037384565.1 Candidatus Thiodiazotropha sp. | reverse complement strand
CGAAGACGTTCAGCTCGAAATGATAATAAAAACCTATTGAATATATATAAATAAACGATTTATTAAGTGTGCGTGAGTGGACTAATCTGTCATTAACGGCAGGCTCTGAGACAGGTATCGCCTATGACCACATTGACCCACGCACTTCAGCGGCACCTCCCTTGGAGGGAACTCTTGACCCCTGGATCAAGCGCGCCCCGGTGGTCGCCCGCTTCGTCCTTGTCGGTGTGTCGGTGCTCGGTGGGATCGAAGCAGCAGTCGGCGCCATGGCCGATGCCTACCTGGCGGGGATCTGAGCATGGCTAATTCCTCAAAATCAGCAGGTATGCCCGCCCTATCACTCGGGAGTCGATGGTATAGGATGTTTAGATATGAATAGTGTGGACAGAAGTAACGGTGAAGCAGTAGGCAAAAAATGCACCAATTCCTGGCTGCTCGCAGGTGGCTGGTTGCTGTTCGCCATGGGTTTGGTCGGCATCTTTTTACCAGTGATGCCGACCACCGTATTTTGGATCGGCGCGGTTTGGTGCTGGTCTCGCAGTGCGCCTCATCTGACCAGACGTATACTCTCCCATCCCCGTTTTGGTCAGCCGGTACAATTGTTCATCGATCATGGCATGATGACACGCAACAGCAAGAAGATGGCTGTTTTCGGCATCTTCGCCGGCTATTTGCTGTTGCATCTGTTAGGCAATCCCAGCGGACTCGTCTCCCTGCTGCTTGGGCTGACCCTGGCTGCCATCGCAGTTTGGTTGTGGCGGCGTCCTGAATCCGCCACTATCCCTTCGCATACAATACGCGGGTGAATAAGCACCGGAAAGGCGTTTAGTATTTCAGCTAAACCCTAGGTGGAAACTGTTTCAGTCCCCGGAGGAAAGGGCGTCACGATTGTGCGGATTCAATATGGTTCTTACCATTGAATTTGGCCTGATACATCAGATTATCCGCCTGTGATAGGACTGTTTCCGCATTGGTCCTCGGCTCACTGATGACCAGCAGGCCGATGCTTGCACCCAGATCGATATCGGTGTGCATTGCGTTGAGTGCTTCCTGAATGGTATTGAGGATCTTCTGTGCGAGGATCTGAAAGGTGTGTTCCTCGCAGTGTTCGACTAACAGGGTAAATTCATCACCGCCTAAACGGGCGAAGGTATCGCTTTCTCGAATCAATGAACTGATACTCTGTGCGACGCGTTTCAGCGCTTCATCACCCTTGTAGTGACCGTAGGTATCGTTGATTACCTTGAAATTGTCGAGATCGATGAATAACAGGCCGGGACTGTTGCCCTCCCGGCGTGCGCGTTGCAGAGTATTCTCGAGGCGATCCATGAACAGGATCCGGTTCGGCAATCCGGTTAGCGGATCGTGGGTTGCCATATATGTGGCCCGGTGTTCGGCCTGGACTCGGATATCGACTTCCTTGCGTAAATTGCGGTTCAATCTGATCAGCTGAATCACTACGATGATTGCGGTGATTAGAACGACCAGAATACTGATGACGTAGGGCGAAATGGACTCCCAGTCGAGGAGCGGACGCGGGGGTGAGGTATTGCTGAATGCCCTCAGATTAACCCTGTTATCCATAAGTCCCATTTGTTGCAGCTGTTCGGCGATCTTCTTCCAGCGTAGCAGACTCATATGGCCGATCTCGACCAGATCAGGGACCACCATCTCGCGCAGTTTGTTGGCTTCGTATCGCAGCCAGGGTTTGGTCTTTTGAATGGGGTAGAATTGGGTGATCAGGTTAATCGATTTCTCCGGATTGTCCATGGCATAGCGCCAGCCTTTCAAGCTTGCCCTGCGAAAAGCGTCCACCATTTCGGGTTCCGATCGATTCAGCTTTTGTCGGGTGAACAGCACATCACTGTAGAACTGGATGCCATAGTCGTCGGGATTGAACACGATGTAGTCGATACCGCGCTCTTCCAGTAGATAGGGCTCATTGCTGATATAACCGTTGAACAGATCGACCCGTCCTTCTATCAGATCGTCGATGTCCATGCTGGAGTCGATGCGTACAATCTGATCCATCAAGTCGGTTTGTTTCAACATTGCAATCAATGGCAGGCTGGCGTACCCCGGTCGCAGCATCACCCGTTTACTCTGTAGATCGGATATGTTCTGGATGCCGCTGCTTTTCAGGGCAATCAGGACCGTTGGGGCATGCTGACTGATGGCGGCGAGCGCCAGAATCGGTTTGCCTTCCGCGAAGTGCAGTATCAGGTCGGAGTTGCCGATCCCAAAATCCGCCTGTTCTGATACCACCTCGTCAACCGTAGAGAGTTGGGGACGGCCTGGGAGGATTTTGACCTGCAGATTTTCCTGTTCGTAATAGCCAAGGATTTCAGCGAGGTAGTAGCCTGCAAATTGATACTGATGATGCCAGCTCAACTGCAGGGTCACCCTTCGGGGCGTGGCCTTGGTGTAAGCATTGGGCACGAACAGGGCGCAGCAGGTGAAGACCGCGAGGTACAGGACCTGTGCGAGCGTGGTGGTCGAGGACACTCTGCTCATGGGGTGTACACGGTTTTTTAGCCTCCTTTACAGGTTAGCGACCGATGTGAAAAAAGCTTGATTGAGATCAGGCCTCAGGAACTACGTTGGATTTAATAGCTTGTTGATGTCTGATGTCGATGGATGGATGGTGCCATAATCGACTCAAACGTCGTACTGTCCAAATGCATCCCAGGCCTAGGATCAGCAGTCCCATGGTCAGGATGCCGTAAAGCGCCAGGAACCAGAAGTGCACTAGGAACGGGAGTTCGATCAATCCCCCGAGCGATGCGAGTGACAGATTAATTATGATCAGAATAAAGAGGGAAATGATCAGGGTCCGCAGACTGTTGTTGCTTGGCATGATGTGCCTCCACATTTGGATTACTGTGAATGGATGCGTAGGTCTTTCCTACGATGTACCCAGTGATTTGCTATCCTTCATTGAAAGTCTAGTGAGCCTGTGTGAAACCAAGCTGAAAATTGCGTAGTGGACAGAATCCTGAAATGAAATCGGTATATGCACTCCTTTTGTTGGCTTTGGTAGGGCAACTGGCTGTGATGAAAGGTGCTGTGGCGACGCCCGATCAGACCTGGGTGGTCGCGACCCGCATGGCGCCCCCCTTCGCCATTAAGTCACAGGCGGGTTGGGATGGGATTACCATAGAATTGCTGGAGCGCATTGCCGAGGCTCGGGGACGGAAACTTCAATTCCAGGAATCCGGGCTGCAGGAGATGCTGCAGCAGACTGCCGGGGGGCAGGTGGATATGGCAGCTGCGGCATTGACCGTGACTGCTGAGCGGGAAAAACGCGTCGATTTCACCCATCCTTTTTACACCTCGGGTCTGGGTGTGGCGATTCCCAGGAAAACGGCGCTGGATGGGTTCAATATTTTAAGACGCATCGGATCCGGCGCCTTCCTTCAATCCGCCGGCGCCCTGCTGGGCGTGCTGACTTTGGTGGGTGTCCTGGTGTGGCTGGCGGAACGTCGGCGCAACGATCAGTTTCCCTCGCATCTGGTTAAAGGCGTGGGATCCGGTATCTGGTGGTCCGCTGTGACCATGACCACCGTCGGCTACGGCGATAAGGCTCCGGCAACCCCGATTGGACGGATACTCGGCCTGATCTGGATGTTCGCCAGTATTATTATCATCTCCGGATTTACCGCAGCCATCGCCACTTCGCTCACCGTCGGCCAGTTGGAGCAGTCGATTCAC
>JARRNW010000424.1:0-3712 GCA_037384565.1 Candidatus Thiodiazotropha sp. | reverse complement strand
CGGATGTCAAACAGGCCGCCAGCCGGCTGGTGAAACTCGCGGACGGCCAGATCGTGGACAATTGGGACCAGATCCCTAAACCCCCCGCTTCCATCAATATCGCCTGCCCACTGAGCAATCGTCCTATGCGGGACAGAATCCGTCAGTATTTCAAACGATCTAAAGATAAATCGGGTCAATAACCGGTTATATCGGAATGGCACTGACTTAAGCCACATCTTCCGCGATCCCGGCGCATGCAAGGATCCACAACGCCCGAGGGTGCAACAGGGCCGTTTGTTGATGTGACAAAGTAACTACCCCACCGCGTTGATCACGACTATGCTGAATCACATACTCTCAATAGAACCAACAGACTCACCTGATCAGAAAGGAGTCTTGAATGGCCTTCACACAAAGCAATCGGCAACTGCAGATCAAAACCCCGCTGGGTCCTGATGAACTCTTGATTCTCAGAATGGAGGCCCGTGAAGAACTCGGCCGGCTGTTTGAATTCACGGTTGACCTGCTGAGTGACAATGAGGCAGTGGCACACAACGATCTGCTGGGTCAGAAGATGACGGTTGAAGTCGACATGGTGGGCACCAGTAAGCGCTACTTCAACGGTTTTGTCAGCCAGTTTTCACAGGTTGGTCACATTGCCTATTTCGCCCATTACCGCGCCACCCTGCGACCCTGGTTGTGGCTCCTGACCCGAACCTCCGATTGCCGCATCTTTCAATTTAACACCGTGCCGGACATCATCAAGTCGGTGTTCCGTGACAACGGATTCACCGACTTCGAAGACCACCTCAGCGCCAATTACCGGGAGTGGGAGTACTGCGTTCAGTATCGGGAGACCGATTTCAACTTCGTCAGCCGGCTGATGGAACAGGAGGGCATCTACTACTATTTCAAGCATGTGGCGGGCAAGCATATCCTGATCCTGTGTGACGACTACAGCTCCCACTCAGTCCTGGAAGCCTACCCTGACATCCCCTACCTGCCACAGACCGAGGCAACCGCCAGCCGTCACAGAGACTACGTCCACAGCTGGACCTTCACTCGCTCCGTGCAGCCGGGCTGGTATGCTCACACGGATTACAACTTCGAGAATCCAAAATCGGACCTCTCCGCGAACGCCCCCTTACCCCGAAGCCACCCCTATTCCGATCTGGAGATCTACGACTATCCCGGCGAGTATGCCGAGGCATCGGAGGGCGAATCCTATGCCAAACACCGGATCGAGGAACTGCAGGTCAAGTACGAAACTCTGGCGGCAAAGGGCAATGTCCGGGGCGTCACCACCGGCGGGCTGTTCACCCTGATCGAACACCCACGGGGCGATCAGAACAAGGAGTATCTGGTCACCGGCGCCATCCACACCCTGCATTCGGATGCCTTCGAATCGGTACCGGAGATCTCCGCAGAACCCTTGTTTACCTGTGAATTCACCGCTGTGGACAGCAAGTCCAGCTTTCGGCCCGCGCGCACCACCCCAAAACCCATGGTCCAGGGTCCCCAGACCGCGGTGGTGGTCGGCAAATCCGGCGAGGAGATCTATACCGATGAATTCGGCCGGGTCAAACTCCAATTCCACTGGGACCGCTACGGCGCCAGCGACGAGAACAGCTCCTGCTGGGTGCGGGTCGCCCAGGTGTGGGCCGGCAAGGGCTGGGGCGCGATGCACATTCCGCGCATCGGCCAGGAGGTCATCGTGGAGTTTCTCGAAGGCGATCCGGACCGACCGATCATCACCGGCAGGGTCTATAACGCGGACCAGATGCCCCCCTATGATCTGCCGGAAAACATGACCCAGAGTGGCATCAAAAGCCGCAGCACCAAGGGCGGCAACACCAACACCTTCAATGAGATCCGCTTTGAAGACAAAAAAGGTTCCGAGGAACTCTATATTCACGCGGAAAAGAACCACACCAATATCACCGAGAGCAGCCGCACGGAATCGGTCGGCTACAACCGTTCCTTGACGGTCGGTCATGACAAGAGCGAAACCGTCAAGAACGACAAGAGCGTCGATGTCATCAAGAATCACACCGAAAACATTGGCCTCGACATGGAGCACAATGTCGGGGTAAACCAGACACTGACGGTGGGATTGAATAAGTCTGAAACCATTGGCGTCAACAGCACGGAGACCATTGGGGCCGTCAAGGCACTGACCATCGGCGGTGCGTATCAGGTCTCCGTCGGAGGCGCGATGAATGAAACCGTGGGTGGCGCCAAAGCTGAAGAGGTAGGTGGCGCCAAGGCCGAGACCGTGGCCGGGAAAAAAAGCACCATTGTCGGTGGCGACCATTCCCTCGAAGTCGGCGGCGATCTGAACGAGGATGTCACGGGTGACAAGACGAGCAACCTCGATGGCAAGTACGCCCTGAATGTGAGTTCGGATTACGACTTGGAGGCGGGCAGTTCGGTTACGATTCGAACCGGTGCATCGTCCATCAGCATGGATGCGAGTGGCAAGATCAAGGTTGAGGGAACTGACGTTACCTTTGCAACCGCAGCGGGAAAGGTGCACATCGATGCGGGAGGAATCATCACGATTAAAGGCACTATGGTCAAAATCAATACCTGATTGCCGAATCGCACCGCTATGAAACGAACGAGAAGGAGCAGACGATGAGTGGAAAACCAGCGGCCCGAGTGGGAGATGGCATCATGTGCCTTTTACCCCAAATCCTGCCGATCGTACCGCCACCACCCCATACTCCCCCTCCAGGCCTGCCGATCATGCCACCTGGAGCCCCAACCGTATTAATCGGCGGTCAACCCGCGGCACGCATGGGGGACTTCAGCCTGTGCATCACTCCAGTACCAACCCCCCACCCCATCTTGCGTGGCGCCTTTCCGGTTCCCATCATGAACATGCCGGCTGCCCGCATCACGGATTCAGGCACTCACCCAGGCTCGGTGATCATGCCCCCGGGCTGTGTCACGGTGTTGATCGGACTGGCCGGGGTTACCGGAAACCCCAGACTCGGCACCCAGGCCTGTCAGGATATGGCCGCGGGACGGAAACCGCCCGCAGGTTCCACTGATCTGTTCGGTAACCCGCTACCATCGAGCACCCTGAAACAGAGCTACAGTAACTGTGGCATTGAATCGGCAAGGCAAATCGTACAGCAAACATTTGGCAGCAATCCCGGACAGGAGGCCATGCTAAGCCGCGCTATTAAGAATAACAATGCCACGCAGCCTGCCATTGGAAGCACGAAGGGAAGCAGTACAGTAACTGCGCAAAATCAACAGTTTTTCAGCGGTGGCTCAAACCTATCGCAGGTCGGAGATATACTTAAAAACAATAAAGTACCTACAACTTATGTACCGCCAACAAGTTCGGGCGCCCAACTCAGCCAATTCGAACTCGCGCTCTCTCAAGGCCGAGGTGTAATCCTTGGTGGTGATGTTGCCGGCCTGCCCGGCTGGGGATCTCAGACGGGTGGCCATGGCGTTCTTGTTACAGGTTACGAGTACGATGATGATGGAAACATTACACATGTGATATACAACGACACAGGGATTGGAGTGTGCAATCAGCGCGCCACAAAAGCTCAATTCGAAAAGTTTCTTTCCGTTGGCGCAAACAATGCCATCGCTCAAGGAATGGCACCTAACGGTGGCGCTGTAACCGATAACCCGATTTGGTAGGCAATGTGGGAATCAGGCGTGTATACAACACCATCATCTTGCTCTCGATACTTTGCTTTTTCAG
>JARRNW010000423.1:0-4486 GCA_037384565.1 Candidatus Thiodiazotropha sp. | reverse complement strand
ATGGTTGCTGTATTTGGTACCGGTCAATCCACACTCTTTGAACTCTCTCTGATTGCCGGGATCGCCGGGTTCTTTACCAACGCGGCTATCGTTGGCATGTATGCCCTGTTCGCGCAATCCTTTCCCACCGAAGTGCGTGCAGGAGGCACGGGGTTCGTGATCGGAATCGGCCGGGGCGGTGCGGTGATGGGGCCGGTATTGGCTGGATTTCTGCTGCAAAGTAGTCAAGGCGGCTTGTTCATGGTCTCGGTGATCATGGCGGCCGGCTCATTGATTGCGGCAGTTGCACTCGTTTTCATGCCCCGTCAGAAGATTGAGGCTTCATCGCGCTCGGAAGTGTCCCGTGGTCTGGATGGTGCGTAGTGGATTTGTTTGCGTTCGATATATTCAGGTAGTCTGTCATCCCTGTCTACCCTATCGTTGTATAAATTCAGCACTTGAATGTACACAGTCCGTTTTTAATTGTTTCTAAAACTTACCACGAGTGGCTTTTAGATGTAGCATGAGTTTGAAGAGAAATAAATGTATGTGCAAATCGTAAAATTCAAATTAAAACCCAATGCTTCCCGTGATGAATTTCTTTTGCTAACAGAACGGATGGTAGATTGGTTAAAAATGCAAGATGGGTTCGTTGCTTATGAACTCTATGAAGGAGATGAATGGTGGTCGGATCGACTGGTATGGGAGTCCGATGCAGACGCACAGGACGGTATGGCTGAGTTTCTCGATACAGAACTTGCAGCGCACATAATTTCCAAGGTTGAGCCCGATTACAGTAGTTTCTTTGGACACGTACTCATTCAGGGATAAGTTGTCGGTCGGAAGAGTCTTTGGTTCTCTCGGAATACTCAGGATTTTGTTAACCACTCCATGAGGATGGACAACACTTCATTTGGCCTCTCCATGGTAGACATGTGGCCGCAGTCGTCAATCAGTCGCAGTTCACTATCGGGTATCCGTTCATGCATTTGCTGGTGACGTTGCGGGGGACTCCAGGTGTCCTGTTTACCGCAGATAACAAAGGTTGGACAGCGAATCTCAGAAAGCAGTGCCGTGGCATCCGGACGGGTCAATAAGGCCCGGGTTTGACCTGCGTAGATCTCCCCGGACATCCGCCCAACCATCCTGAGAATGCTATTCAACAGTTCATTATCATCCTGTCGCGTTTCAGCGAGCATCGGCCTAGCCCAGGTTTCAGCGATGGACGCTATCCCTTGCGTCAGCGCCTTGTTCACCAAAACGCCACGTTTTTCAGGTTCTTCGGCTCCGGCGGGTTCGTATCCCGTATCGAGCAGTGCCAATCGTTCGATACGTTCTGGCGCCTGACGGTAGACCTCCAAGGCAACTCGTCCTCCCATCGAGTGACCCGCCAGAGAAAAGCGTTGTGGCGCTTGCTCGAGGACATGTTTCGCCATATCCGTGAGCGAATCGAAACCCTGAAAACTCAAGGGCTTTACCATATAACCCTGCTGTTCCAACGCTTTGACCTGGGTTTTCCAGACGGTGGCGTCGCAGAGTAGCCCGCTTAGCAGATAGATCGCTTGCATAAGACAAATTCCTCGGTTCTTGAACGTTTGACAACAATAAGGATCAGATGCAGTAAATTCTTGCAACCGATATCGCCTCTCTCTATACTAGTCATAATATCAAGTAACTTGATACTTTGCGAATTTTCAAAGGAGAAACCTATGACTGATTATCAAGGGCGTTGGGAGACTGTCGAGGTCTCGGTTGAAGAGGGTATTGCTTGGGTTACGCTCAACCGTCCGGAGAAGCGCAATGCCATGAGTCCGACATTGAACCGGGAAATGATCGATGTTTTGGAGACGCTGGAACTCGATGATGAGGCTGGAGTACTGGTACTGACCGGCGCCGGTGAGTCCTGGACAGCGGGAATGGATCTGAAAGAGTATTTCCGTGAAGTCGACGGCCAGTCCGAGATTTTTCAAGAACGTATCCGTCGTGACTCCTGTCGCTGGCAGTGGCAACTGCTGCGCTTCTACAACAAACCGACCATCGCCATGGTCAACGGCTGGTGCTTCGGGGGAGCCTTTTCTCCGTTGGTCGCCTGTGATCTGGCCATCGCTGCCGACGAAGCCACCTTTGGTCTCTCCGAGGTCAACTGGGGTATCCCGCCAGGCAATCTGGTGAGCAAGGCTGTGGCCGATACAATGGGCCTGCGTCAGTCGCTCTATTACATCATGACCGGCGAGCCTTTCAGTGGTCAGCAGGCGGCCGAGATGGGGCTGGTTAACAAAAGCGTACCTCTGGCTCAATTGAAGGAAGAGACCAAGATCCTGGCCGCCAAACTGCTGGATAAAAATCCGGTGGTATTGCGTTATGCCAAACATGGCTTCAAACGCTGCCGTGAACTCACCTGGGATCAAAACGAAGATTACCTCTATGCCAAGATCGACCAGTGCATCGGTCGTGATCCGGAGAAGGGGCGTGAAAAAGGGATGAAGCAGTTCCTTGATGACAAAACCTTGAAACCAGGCCTGCAGAGCTATAAACGCTGATCGATTGCCGGGAGAGATCACTATGAACGAGGTGAAACTTCTGATCGGTGGTCGTGATTGCGACGCCGGTGATCAGGGAGTCTTCGATCGCTTGAACCCGGTGACCGGTGAAGTGGCGTCACGGGCAGCAGCAGCGACACTGGACGATGCCGATGCGGCCTGTCAGGCGGCCGCCGAGGCCTTTCCCACCTGGGCGGAGACCGGCCCCAATGAGCGGCGCAGACTGTTGCTCAAGGCGGCCGATCTGCTGGATGAGCGGGCTCCCGAGTTCATCGCTACCGGGATTGCCGAGGCGGGAGGATCCCCCATGTGGTACGGCTTTAATGCGATGCTGGCGGCCAGCATGTTGCGTGAAGCGGCCGCCATGACCACCCAGGTTGCCGGCGAGATCATCCCTTCCGATGTGCCGGGCCTGATGGCGATGGGGGTACGTCAGCCGGCGGGGGTGGTGCTGGGTATCGCACCCTGGAACGCACCGGTGATTCTAGGGGTTCGCGCGATTGCCTTGCCCCTGGCCTGCGGCAATACCGTGGTGCTCAAGTCTTCGGAAAACTGTCCGGCACTGCATCGCCTGATCGGTACCGTGCTGCATGAGGCGGGGCTGCCCGACGGGGTGATCAACGTGATCAGTAATGCACCCAAGGATGCGCCAGTCCTGGTGGAGCGGCTGATAGCCCATCCCGCAGTGCGGCGCGTCAACTTCACCGGTTCGACCCATGTGGGGCGTATCATTGCCCAGCAGGCGGCGAAACATCTCAAACCGGCCTTGTTGGAGTTGGGCGGAAAGAATCCCCTGGTGATACTCGATGACGCTGATTTGGACGAAGCGGTACAGGCGGCGGCCTTTGGCGCTTTCTTCAATCAGGGCCAGATCTGTATGTCCACCGACCGGATTATCGTGCGCCAGGAGGTGGCGGACGAGTTCATTACCCGATTGACCGAGAAGACCCGCTCCATGCGGGCCGGGAAACCAGGCGAGGAGGGAGCAGCACTGGCCGCCATGGTCGATGCCCAGTCAACGGGTGAGACCCAGGTCGACGGTTCGATCATGCAGCCAGCGGTTATCCATGGCGTCAAGCCGGAGATGCGCCTCTATCAGGAGGAGTCCTTCGGTCCGGTGGTGACGGTGTTGCGCGCCGCCAGTGACGACGAGGCGGTGGCTTTGGCCAACGATAGTGATTACGGCCTTTCAGCTGCGGTCTTCAGTCGTGATATCCCCCGCGCCATGGCGGTGGCAAAACGTATCCAATCGGGTATTTGCCATATCAACTCTTCCACGGTTGCCGATGAAGCGCAGATGCCCTTCGGTGGCGTCAAGGGTAGTGGTTATGGCCGTTTCGGCGGCAAGGCGGGGATCGCTGAGTTTACCGATCTGCGTTGGATTACGATTCAAAATACACCGCGTCACTATCCGGTTTGATTGATGTGTGGGATCGGCGCTGGGATGTGTCGTTCCATCTCGAAGCCTCGTTCCCATGTTCTGCTTGGGAACGCCTAGCCAAGTTGCGGTGTAATTTTTCTCGTTCCCACGCTCCGCGTGGGAACGCAGACCAGGGTACGAATCACTCAGCAAGGTGGATCGTTATAGCAGGCTTAGTAGGCATTCCCACCCAGAGCGTGGGAATGAGTTGTAAATTGTGCGTTCATTCGCGGTGATTTGCGTGCATTTGCGGATAATTTTCTTTTGGATGGTCTTCCTTGGCCTGGTTTGTTATCGCCCTAACTGTTTAAGTTAGTGCTATTTCCATCAGGCTTCTTTCTGACTCGCTAAATGGAATAGAATCTGCTCAATAGGTGAGATCCCGTCCGCTATTTTCGTGCAATTGCATCAAGTACGCTCAGTATTCTTGGGTAGTCGAATTTGCCTGCCAATCGAGAGAGTGTCCCGCCCAGTTCGCTGTCGACTTCGCTGATACGTTGAATTGCGTCACTGATTTTATTCAGATCGAGTGATTTCAATGCGTCGT
>JARRNW010000422.1:0-5388 GCA_037384565.1 Candidatus Thiodiazotropha sp. | reverse complement strand
CGGATTGCTCTGTATGTCCTTGATGAACATTCCGTCGATCTTGAGATAATCGATGGGCAGATTCTTCAGATATCCAAACGATGAGAGACCTGAACCAAAATCGTCCAGAGCAAAGCGACAACCGATCTCCCGCAATTCACGCATCATCCGCAATGCACCGGATAGGTTCTGAATTGCCGCCGTCTTGGTGATTTAGAACACCAGTTTTTCCGGGTTGATTCTGTACTGTGAAAAGAGATCCTTCAGGTGTCGGGAAATATTATTCTGATTGAGAGTGGCACCCGAAAGATTGAGAAAACAGTTCGGATAACTGTCCTTGTGCCCCGATAGCAGGCGCATCACTTTTTCCACTACCCACAGGTCAATCCGATTTATCAGATCATAACGCTCTGCTGCTGGCAGAAAGGCCCCTGGGGGTATCAGGTCACCTTCCGGAGACAACATCCGTAACAGCACTTCAATCGCTTGGGTAGGTCGATTCTCCTTTGTCAACGAAACGATGGGTTGCGCATAAAGCACAAGGCGCTGCTCTTCGAGCGCATTGTTGATCTGTGCAACCCATTGCATCTCGCCGATCCAATGCTGGGTGGTAGCGCTGTCGCGCTCATACACACTGATCCGGTTCCGGCCGGTATCCTTGGCAGAGTAACAGGCGGCATCGGCGGCACTCATCAACAGTGAAACACTTTCGCTGTGTTGGTCGATTGGCACCATGCCGATACTTAATGTGATGCGAAAGGTATGATGTTCCCAGCTAAAATAGTGCCCTTCTACCTCTTCGCGTAATCGGTCGGCCCGCTCCAACGCCCCCGACAGTGGACAATCGCTGAGGATCGCCGCGAACTCGTCACCGCCAATTCGAGCCAGCACGTCACTGCCACGAAAATGTCGGTGCATCACTCCGGCGAGTTGACGCAACAGTTCATCCCCCGCCACGTGACCACAGGTGTCGTTCACTACCTTGAACTGATCCAGATCCATGAAACAGAGGATGTGCTCGTGGCCGCGCTTGCGCGCCGATTCTAGGGCCTGCTCGAGATGCGATTCAAAGGTGCTGCGATTCATCAGCTCGGTAAGACTGTCATGACTCGCCTGTCGGTAGAGTTCCTCCTGCAGACGCCTTTCCCGGGTTACGTCACGCAGCACCACCACGGCTCCGACCGAACCCTCATCCCCTGCCTCGATACGGGTGGCCACGATGGTGACATGCAGGATACGATCATCCGAAAGGACCAGATTGGCTTCGTCGGTCACGACTATTCCGGATGGACTGCGTTTACAACGAGACAGAGGACTTTCAATCGGAGTCCTCAGGTCATCGCCCAAGAGGGTGAATACCTGGTCAAAATACCTGCCCAGCAGTGTCTCACCTTCCTCCCGGGTCAGTGGATAACTGGCTTTGTTGAGATAGATGATCCGACCTTTATCATCCGTGGTAATAACCGCATCTGCAATGGAAGAGAGTGTAATCCTGGCCAGGTTACGCTCCTCTTGCAGGGCCTGTTCCGCCATTCTAAGCGCCGTGATGTCCTGGAGATATACGTAGATCTCGTCAACCCAGTCGATCCATTGATAGAGCACCAACAGGTGCTTGAAGCCCGATTCCACCTCCGTGTAAAGTTGCCGTTCGCCCGAGCGAATTCGCGACAGCAGGGCGGCGTGATTCTCCGGCAGTACCGCCTCGCTGTTTTCCACGTGAAGATGATTCATCAGTTTGGAGAAGGCCCGGTTTCGAAAGGTCTCCTGGCCGGAAAGGTCAAAAGAGGCGATCGGATTGGGATTTTCCTGGGTATAGGCCACCAGCCGTTCGTTGCTCTGCTCCGCGTCGCGCAATTCCTGCACCGTGAATCCGAGCAGGCGAGCCTCTTGTCTGCGGGTTACAAACAGATAGCTCAACAGGACGAAAAGGACGCTCAGACTGAAGCCGGCCAACAGCATCTGTAACCACAAGTCCACACTCTGTTGATAGACCCCTTCGAGACTGTAGGCCAGAGTCAGGGTCGCCGCTCCATGATAGGAATATTCGATTTCCTTGTGCAAAACATAACGGCGATCGGCAGGATTGAGCGGGCCGTATCCCGCAATCATGAAACCGTTCTTCGAAATCAGTTCCACCTCGTCGATATCCATATACTGTCCGGCCCATTGCTTGAAAAGCAGTGGCAGCGAATCATAGTTGCCCTTACTCAGCTCATCCCCGGCGATGAAAGCGATCAACTGCATCTGGCCCCGGGCCAGCTCCCGGGCAATCTCCAGATGTTGGTCCTGTTGGTGCTTGATGAATATGGTAATCGCACCGAACAGAAAACAGACGAAGGCAAGACTGGCAAGACCCACCATGACAAACACGGAGGAGTACCTGTGACTAGTGCTCACCAAGTCACCCCACGATTGCGCAACGCCTGCAGAATCTGCTCCAAAGGTTGATAGTCCTCCGGTACGCCGGTGACCAAGGCAGTTGCTGTATGTTTTATGGGATAAAGTATGTCGTGGGTCTGCGGATTTGCGGCTGTGAGTTTTAACAGCGCCCCCTGCAATCGCTCCGCAAGTCTCTGATCGGTCTTTTCCGGTACGACAAACAGATGCTCGGAAATCTTCGGTGTCTCGGCAATCGCAACGATGCCCTGGGAATGGTACTTATCGAATACCGCCTCTTTGACCGCTCCGGCATCTGCATCCCCAGAGAGTACCGCCAACACCACGTTGTTGTGGTTGGTGTAGAATTGATAACTGCGCAAGTCGCTCAGATCGATACCGGCTTCAAACAGCGTCTGTCTGGGTACCAGGTGACTCATCGTGGATTCCGGACTACCGAAGGCAAAGCGTTTACCACTCAGATCCTCCAATGAGTGAATACCACTGCCTGTGCGAGTCAGGATCTTGCCGGAAAAGGTCGGCTTACCATCCACCTCCAGGCGCGCCAGAATCCGCGGCGGCACATGGGCATGGTGCAACAGTTCCACATAGAGCGATGGCCCGATGTAGGCGAGCGTCACCTCCCCTTGCTTGACCGCTTCCAGATGCGCGGCATAGGACTCACCCACCCGAACCTCAACCGGTTGACCGATTTCCCGCGCCAGATATGCCGCCATGGGGGCGAACATCTGTTTGAGTTCGTTGTAAGGTCGATAGGGGTGGATTCCAAGCACCAGGGGTTCAACTGCCAAGAGCCCTGTCGCGGGAATCATCATCACAATGAACACCCGCCAGATAAACCACAACCTTCGCCTTACCTGGTGTATGTTTACCATAGTAACGCTGAACTGCTGATTGTTTGAGTGCGCTGAGTAGCTACAGAAACCATAGCTCAGGTGATTGATCTGTGTCATGAAGAGCTTTCCGCGGTTGATTTGGATCAACCCGACAGGATAAACGGGCTCAGCCGAAAGCCGCGGATAGCAAGGACACTAAATTTTTATGCCACGAAGAGCACGAAGTGCAACCGGTTACTAACCTGAATTTGTCCGAAACTTGAGTGAATCAAAACCCGACACCCAACAATGTATAAGTATTTACTTATCGTTTCTATCAGATTATTTTAGTTTACTTATAAACTAGGGCTCTGTATGGTTTGCCTAGGGAATATCGGCGGAAAACCGCTGAAAGCCTTACTCACTGACAAACGGAGCAGACATCATGGCATTAGACCAATCATCGCGCTACTCAGATCTGAGTCTTAAGGAAGAGGATCTTATCGCGGGCGGCAAGCACATCCTTTGCGCCTACAAAATGAAGCCCAAGGCGGGCCACGGATATCTGGAAGCAGCTGCCCATTTTGCCGCCGAGTCCTCCACCGGCACCAACGTTGAGGTCTCCACCACCGACGACTTCACCAAAGGCGTCGACGCACTGGTCTACTACATTGATGAAGCCACTGAGGATATGCGTATCGCCTATCCCCTCGAACTGTTCGACCGCAACGTCATCGACGGTCGCATGATGCTGGTATCTTTCCTCACCCTGACCATTGGCAACAACCAGGGCATGGGCGACATCGAGAACGCCCAGATGGTTGACTTCTTCATGCCGCCCCGGGCCATCCAGCTGTTCGACGGCCCGTCCAAGAACATCGAAGACCTGTGGCGCATCCTCGGTCGCCCGGTCACGGATGGTGGCTACATCGCCGGTACCATCATCAAACCAAAACTGGGCCTGCGCCCGGAACCCTTCGCCGAAGCGGCCTACCAGTTCTGGCTGGGTGGCGACTTCATCAAGAACGACGAACCCCAGGGTAACCAGGTCTTCGCCCCGATCAAGCAGGTATTGCCGCTGGTCTATGACGCCATGAAGCGCGCTCAGGACGAAACCGGTCAGGCTAAACTGTTCTCCATGAACATCACCGCGGACGACCACTTTGAGATGTGCGCCCGCGCCGACTTCGCCCTGGAGACCTTTGGTTCCGACGCAGATAAACTGGCCTTCCTGGTCGACGGCTTCGTCGGCGGTCCCGGCATGGTCACCACGGCCCGCCGCCAATACGCGGATCAGTTCCTGCACTATCACCGCGCAGGCCATGGCATGATCACCTCGCCCAGCTCCAAGCGCGGCTACACCGCCTTCGTATTGGCGAAGATGTCCCGTCTGCAAGGTGCCTCCGGTATCCATGTGGGCACCATGGGCTACGGCAAGATGGAAGGCGGCGCCGACGACAAGGTCATTGCCTATATGATCGAGCGCGACGAGTGCCAGGGTCCGATCTACAACCAGAAGTGGGACGGCATGAAGGCGACCACCCCAATCATCTCCGGTGGTATGAACGCCCTGCGTCTGCCCGGCTTCTTCGAGAACCTGGGCCACGCCAACGTCATCAACACCGCCGGCGGTGGCTCCTACGGCCACATCGACAGCCCAGCGGCTGGCGCCATCTCTCTGCGTCAGGCCTACGAATGCTGGAAAGCGGGCGCGGATCCGATCGAGTACGCGAAGGAGCACAAAGAATTCGCCCGCGCTTTCGAATCTTTCCCACACGATGCGGACGCCCTGTTCCCTGGCTGGCGCGAAAAGCTGGGCGTGCACAAATAAGCCTGCCCGTTCTGCAAGCCATCCGGCATGTAAAAAAGCCCCCGCATGGGGGCTTTTTCATGTGCCCGTTTTAGCGAGTCCCACACAAACGGCCCCCAATAGCACTCTGAACTCCGAAACTTGAGATGGTTAAGTTATAGAAGGCCCTTACATCTTCTCCATCACTTCGATACCGAGCAAACCCAGCCCTGTCCGCAATGTCATCGCGGTTGCCTTACTCAACTGCAGACGGCTGAGTTTCATGGATTCATCGATACCGGGCTTCAAGATCGGGCAGGCTTCGTAAAAGCTCATAAACAGACTCGAAAGCTCATACAGATAGTTGCACAATACGTGTGGATACGCATCTTCGACAACCTGCTCGAT
>JARRNW010000421.1:0-3725 GCA_037384565.1 Candidatus Thiodiazotropha sp. | reverse complement strand
TGTCAGACGAGCTTTTCTCTGCGGGGAAAATGCTTTCACAGGTAAATGAAATCGTACTCTACCTCAAGTGCTTGCCGGTGGACCAGAAGAAACATTTCATCAAAAGCACTCTCCCACAGATCCTTCTGCTGCTCGGTCATCTTTGGGACATTATCTCGCCCCATAAAATCGAAGCCGATCTCCTGTTGAACGCGCTGGAGCGCCTTGATCTCAGCAATTTCATGCACCATGTAGGCCGCATCTGTGATGGTCCCTTCACCTTGCGCCAAACGGTTCCAGGCCTCGTAGTTCCGGTAGTCCATCACGATGCCGTGACTATCGAAATTATAGCGCTTGACCATTTCGATCATCTCTCGATCCACTTTGACCCCGACCGCCTGCAGGGACTTTTGCATTCGACCGATGTCGGCTCGGTCGAGCAGAGCTTGACGCATTTGTTCAATTTGAACGGTGGTGTAACCAGTATCCTTAAAAGAGTATTCGTCAACAGCACGGCGTCCACCCGTGTTTGCTGGCGGGAGGTTATCGATCATTTTACCGGCGAGATCAGTGCTCTCTCGAGAAAAAACACCGCCCCCCGTGAGGCTACACAGTGCGCCAAACCCACCACCCAAAGCTGTTGCAGCGCCACCGGACCCAACGACAACCGCTGTTGCCGCAGCCGTCTCAGCGACAGTACCCGCACCATCTGCAGCGCTGTCCTTGGCATCCTGATGGATCCCTACGTCGTCGTTTGCATATCCCAGCAGTTCGCCGGAGTCGTGCTCGTTCACCCTGATCCAACTGGCCATCTGACATCGCCTGCTGACAATAGCCGTTGGCCCGTTGCTGGTTTCTATCGAGCAGTGCACCCTTATCCGAGAGTGCGTCGATGACAAAATTACCCACAGCATTTTCACCACCACGTTCATACTCGTAGCGTTCGTTCATACAGGCTAGTGCTTCGTCGAGGGTTGTGGCGCGACCACGCAGTTTCATGTCGGTGTCGAAGAGAGAGTTCGCTGCGCAGATCTGAATCGTATTCGTTTGGCCGCTCTTACTTAATGCGGCCTTCTGATTTTAGGAAAGCCATGTAGTCGTTGGCCAAATCAGTCATGGTTCCGGGATTGTCACCAGTGATAGAACTTCTGAGCAATTAGCGCTTCTGAGATACTGAAACCGGCTTAACCCCACGAACCGTTCCGCCATCAAAGATAAACTCTTGCTCGATGTATTGGATCTGCAATAACAGGCGATGGTCATCACCAGCTATTTCAGTCTCGATGGTTAAGACCACGGCAGATTTTGCCTGATGACTGACGGAGTACAGCGCCAATTTTTCCCCTGTACTGTAGTTAGTGTTCTGATCCAGCACATTAAAGGTAGAAATATTTCCTGCTGTCATTTTATCAGAGAGCTTTTCCGAGAATGATTGGGTAACTCTGCGAACGAGATTATTAAATCCCCTGACTTTAGACTCCGCAGATAGAGCGCCTCCACCCTCTCCCTGGCCCAAGGGGTTTTACGCAAAAAAGTCAGGCAGGATTTAATACTGGGTTGATGGGTGAAACATTTTATCTTGATGGTTTGTCCTAACTCATCCCAACCTAGGTGATTCACCAGGTGATTGAGAATCGCCTCCAATGTCACCCCATGCAGGGGATTATTAGCTTGTGCATTTATCACTTTTCGCGCCCGTTCGCCCATGGGTTGTTATTGAGTATGGCTTTTGATGTGCTTTCATTCGATTTTTCTTCGTGAGTTTCAGCCTTTTTCACACGAATGGCATTGCCACCGATCTCTTTCCCATTTAATCCTTTGATAGCCGCCTTCGCCTCACCTACACGTGGCATTTCGGCAAAGCCGAATCCTTTGGATTTACCGGTCGCCTTATCCATCACGACTTTGCAGTACTGCACTTTTCCATAGTCACTAAGCAGCTCCAGTAGTTCACCTTCTGTCGTGTTACGGGATAAATTACGCAGTAAGATTTTCATATTGATGACTTATCCATCAGTTTAAAGTGGACGAAAATAGGATTGCCAGTCCGAGTGTTTCACTCGGGAACGCTATGATCGTGCCGAGATCGTTATTCAGAAGCGGATTGACGATTGAGTCAACAGTCTAAGCTGTTGATTATTGAGTCAATACCGCAACTGGACGACGAGATCTGTGCGAGGGCGCGGCAGCGTGGGTCGACAACACATTGTACTTTGCTAATAGTCCAGAATATTCAATAATCATAGTGCGTGATTCGCATCGCTAAGCGGCCGGGTGAAATATTCAGGCTGCCCACTATAACAGAGGATGGTCTTTCGGCAGTTGTTTCGAGTACCAGATAGCAAGCTTGTGCTTCATGGAGAGTTGCGATACCTGATCTTCCGGCAGGGGCTGTATGAGCTTGTCGTGTACCAAAAGTCGGTAGATGAAAAGAATCTTTTCGCTGACAGAGTCTGTTGGGTCAAACACAGCAGCACCGCGTTTTTCGGCATATTTCACGCCTGCTATTATGGCGCCTTTAACCAGCGCTGCTTCATTCTTGATTTTCTTCATAGCCGCCTCTTTCAGATTGAGTGAGTCTATCGCTACAGTAGTGCAGCAACACAATGTAGACTGCCTGATCGATAAAGTTACCTAGATTCTACATCTCGATGCGTTTCCAGAAGACCTCCAAACTCTTCGTAATACCTTCGCCAAATACCAATTCGTTGATCGAAAAATGTATACCCGAAAACATCTTTCTTTAAATCGCATTGGCAATGATTGGCAACAGCACGTTCGGCTTTTATAACATTTGATGCCAGCTCTTCAAGAACATTTCCCGGTTTTTTAAGCATAGAGGCTAAGATAAAAAGAGAAATATTGAAATACAAGAAATCCTCCTCAACCTCCTGAAGCTTAATTTTCGGAACTAAGTACTGAAAGAATTCATATAGATTCTCGGTTCTCCCATTGCCAAGCAACTTTGAAGAATCAATAGCAATAATCATTTTTTCGATTTGACCATCCAGATGCTCATTGCTTAATTTCTGCTCAGATGCCGCCAACAAAACGACTGCGCAAAAATTGGCTAGCACAAGCGCCGTACTACCTTCTTTCCAATACTCACACCAACTGACTAGACCAAGAACTTCTCTAGGCTCCCATTCCAATCGATCCGGCAATTTTCCAGACAAAAGAATATTTTTGAGCAAACGAAAATGTTCTTCGGCATCGTATCCGTAATCCGCTTCAGAGATTTCCTTCAGCTCACTTTCAGTGATCTCTTTTTGGAAACGTCGCCAGATAGTTAGTTCGCTAAGCATGGTTGGCCTTTTGGCTAACGATGAAACTCAGCCGACCAAAAAGCGCGCAGCGGTTTTTGGGTCGGATGGAGCGGCTGGTTAGGGATTATTGACCTTGCCATTGTTACTTCCTTTGTTTTTAACTGCGAACCAAAGCAATGAAGCCCCACCAAGAACAAAACCCACTGAACTTATTACTCTCCAGGCGTAATACTCAAATAAGAATTGAAGTAGCCACCATGAGGAGTATCCCGCCTCCATCATAGAAGTAGACAAGCATCCATTTGTACCATGTGTCTATTTCCAACTTTTATCCCTAACATATAAGCATTTGTGCGCTGTGCGCAGCATGGCGCATAAATGTCTGTTGGACTAAGCCGCCCATCAGCGTGGCACACTATTTAATAAAGGGGAAAGTATTTCGCAGGCTTGGTATCGCGAAGGTGTTGGCTCCTTTGACTC
>JARRNW010000420.1:1275-5000 GCA_037384565.1 Candidatus Thiodiazotropha sp. | reverse complement strand
ACTTGGGTTTTCGGCTGCTCCACACGGGATTCTTGCGGTGCTGCTGGTTTGCTCTCCACTTCCGCACGTGCCACAGGCTTTTCTTCCCCCTGAGGGGCTCTGTCCTTGGTTTCGGCCTTGTCCGCGTCAACCGCTTTGCGCGTTTCCACTTGGGGTTGTGGCTGCTCCACACGGGATTCTTGCGGTCTGCTGGTTTGCTCTCCACTTCCGCACGTGCCGCAGGCTTTTCTTCCCTCTGAGGGGCTCTGTCCTTGGTTTCGGTCTTATCCGCGTCAACCGCTTTGCGCGTTTCCACTTGGGGTTGTGGCTGCGCTTCACGGGGTTCCCGAAATGCTGCCGGTTTGGCCTCTCCTGCCTCAGGTGATGCTTTGCGTTCATTTACGCGATCACCCGCAGGGGTTTGATCCGCCTCGCCAGTCTGTCGGGCCGGTCGCTTGGAGGCCGTGGAGCGGTTCGGGCACTTTTTTTGCGCCTGGGAGGCGCCGGTATCCGAAGCGTCCTGCTGGGATTCCCCCGCTGCTTCCGTGGTACTCGTCTGTGAGCTCTGCTCATTTGCTTTATCGGCACTGTTGCGACGCCGGCGACCTCCGCGTCGACCCCGTCGGGACCTGGGACGACTGATCTCGCCGCTATCACCACCGGTTGGGGTATCAGCATGAGTGGTTTGCGGTTTCGGTTCGTTGCTGGACTTCGCCTCATCGGATGGCTTGGCGTCAATGGCCTGTTTCGTGCCGGTGGAGGACTTTTTTGTGGCCGGACGGCGTTTGCTAGCAGCCTGTTTGTCCTGTGACTGGCGAGCACCACTCCTCGGTTCGGTGCCGGACTTGCGGTTACGGTTTGTATTGCCGCTTGAGGACTGAGTGCGGCGATCGCGTCGTTGGTTGGTCTCTTCCTGAGGGGCATTCCTGTCCGCGGACCCTGCCTGGGTTCCCGCTTTCTTCATTTCTGTATCGTTCCGGCGTTCAGCATCTCCTGCCTGCTTGGGGGCAAAGATATTGAAGATACGTCGCAGAAAACCCGATTCCTGACCCTCCGTCGATGCACCGCTCGGGGCCTGTCTCTGCGGGACAGGGCTGGCTGGAGTGATGGATTTCACCGCCGGTTGTTCGGGTTTGATCGGTTTGTTGGCGGTGTGGCCACTGCTGGTCTCCGCAGGTTCCTCGGATACCCGCTTGTAGCTGGACACATTCTCGTCCTCGTCCGGCATATCACTGAGACGGATGCGCTCGATCTTATAGTTCGGGGTCTCGAGGTGAATGTTGGGGATGAGCAGGACCTCGATGGACTGGCGCTTCTCGATATCGTGGATCATCTGACGCTTTTCATTCAACAGGAAGGTCGCCATATCCACCGGTAACTGGGCCATGATGCGCCCGGTGTTCTCCTTCATCGCTTCCTCTTCGAGGATGCGCAGCACGGACAGGGAGAGGGACTCGACGCCACGGACTGTTCCGTGGCCCTTGCAACGGGGGCAGACCTGCTCACTGGCTTCTCCAAGGGAGGGACGCAGACGCTGCCGTGACATCTCCAGCAGACCGAAGCGTGAGATCCTGCCGATCTGGACCCGGGCGCGATCCTGTTTCAGGGCATCTTTCAGACGGTTCTCGACCTCCCGCTGATTTCGTGACGGGGTCATGTCGATGAAATCGATGACGAACAGACCTCCGAGATCCCGCAGGCGCAGTTGGCGGGCGACCTCATCGGCGGCTTCGAGGTTGGTGTTCAGGGCGGTCTCTTCGATATCCGCGCCCTTGGTGGCCCGGGCCGAGTTGATATCGATGGAGGTCAGGGCTTCGGTGTGGTCGATTACGATGGCGCCCCCCGAGGGGAGCCGAACCTCTCGCTGAAACGCGGATTCGATCTGACTCTCGATCTGGTAGCGGCTGAACAGGGGCACCTCATCGGAGTAGTGACGCAGTTTCTTGCCGTATTGGGGCATTACCTGATTGATGAAGCGTTCGGCCTGGTTATAGACCTCCTCATCGTCGATGACGATCTCACCGATGTCCGCACGCAGGTAGTCACGGATCGAACGGATGATCACGTTGCTCTCCTGGTAAATCAGGAAAGGGGCCGATTTTTCAGCGGATTGCTCGATGGCGCTCCATAGCTGGATCAGATAATCCAGGTCCCACTGCAACTCCTCGCTGTTCTTACCAACCCCGGCGGTGCGCACGATCAGGCCCATTTCTTCGGGGAACTGCAATTCGCTCATGGCTTCGCGGAGTTCGGTGCGGTCCTGACCCTCGATGCGACGGGAGACTCCTCCAGCGCGGGGATTGTTCGGCATCAGCACCAGATAACGGCCTGCCAGGGAGACGAAGGTGGTCAGGGCGGCGCCCTTGTTGCCACGCTCCTCTTTCTCAACCTGGACGATGACTTCCTGACCTTCCCGGAGGGCCTCCTGAATACTCACGCGACCCGAGGATTCCCGGGCTTTATCGGTGAAGTAGCTGCGTGAGATCTCTTTCAGGGGAAGAAAACCGTGCCGTTCGGCGCCATATTCCACAAACGCGGCTTCAAGGCTGGGTTCGACACGGGTGATGCGCCCTTTGTAGATATTGGCCTTTTTCTGTTCCCGGCCTGGGATTTCGATATCGAGATTGAAAAGCTTTTGGCCATCGACGATGGCAACACGCAACTCTTCAGGTTGAGTTGCGTTGATCAGCATACGTTTCATGTTGTGGTATCCATTGAAGCCATCACGACCTCCAGTCCTGGACAAAACAGACCAGCCTGACAGGTTTCATCCCACTCAAGGCTGAATCCAGGATCAGTTGGCGTTTCATCGGACCCGAAATCGGGTTGGACCAAGCCGGAAAACTGGCTCAGACGGCTTAAAAACTGTTAAAGTCCGCCGCTCGGGTCTGCTGTTGATCGAACGGATAAAGGCGCTCAGAGCAGGGGAGTGCAACAGGGCCATATGAGTAAGGCCCGGCATCTATTCCGAGGGACAAATCCTACAAACAAGGGATTGGTGCCCGAAAGCATGCTCTGGCGCGGCAGTATGGGTTCAGATTAAGAGCCAGGTCCGAAGGGCACCTGTGCGCTTGGCTGGGTAATCCGGGTTGCGCCGATCTTTGGGGTTCGGGGCGCAAAACGGAATACGGACCGCGCGAACGACGGCGGGCGCACAATTCTTAAGGGTGCAAGCAAGCCGACGTCAGAAAAACTGTCACTGAATATAGCAACCTTCAGTGCGAACATCAATCTTACAATTAAATTAAAATTGACGCTAAATGTCCGAATCAAAAAAGAATTCTCCGACAGTTCAATTTGTCGACGTGGCATCGGAGTTCGCCGGGCAGCGAATCGACAACTTTTTGCTGCGCCAGCTCAAGGGCGCGCCGAAGAGTTATATCTATCGGGTGTTGCGAACGGGTGAAGTCCGGGTCAACAAAGGGCGGGTCAAGGCCCAGTACAAGCTCCAATCGGGAGACCGGATCCGGATTCCGCCGGTCAGGCTCGAGGCCCGATCGGACAACCCGATACCGGAATCCCTTCAGGCCCGACTGCGAGATGCCATCGTCTTCGAGGATGAACGATTTCTGGTTCTCAACAAACCCTCGGGGGTCGCGGTCCATGGGGGTAGCGGTGTGAGTGTTGGGGTCATCGAAACCCTGCGCCACATGATGCCGGATGAGCGACAACTGGAGTTGGTGCATCGCCTTGATCGAGACACCTCTGGGTGCCTGATGATCAGCAAACGGCGCAGTGCACTGCGC
>JARRNW010000420.1:0-1213 GCA_037384565.1 Candidatus Thiodiazotropha sp. | reverse complement strand
TTACAAGGCGGGGAGCGCATCGTTCGGGTGGACCAGGACGGACGGCCCTCCCAAACGGTCTTTCGGCGTCTGGAACGCTTTTCGATGGCTACCCTGGTGGAAGCCGAACTCCTGACCGGTCGTACCCACCAGATACGGGTGCACAGCGCCTGGTTGGGTTCTCCAGTATTGGGTGATCAGAAATACGGTGATTCTGAGCTTAATAAATCCATAAAAAACAAAGGGCTAAGAAGACTTTTTCTACATGCTTATCAATTGAAGCTGAGATGGCCCGGGGAGGGCCGGGAGCGAGTGATTCAGGCTCCCTTGCCCGGTGAGTTACAACAGGTGTTGGATAATCTTAAGAATTCTCATGAAGTTTAAAGTGTTAGTATTTGATTGGGATGGTACTCTCATGGATTCGGAGGCGCGAATCGTCACCTGCGTCGAGGCCGCGATAGGAGATCTGGGCCTGCCGCTACCCGCCCGCGAGGCGATCAGCAATATCATCGGCCTCGGGTTGAGAGAAGCCGTGCATCGGTTGTTTCCCGAGAGTGACGATCAATTGCATCTGCAGATTGCTACCCGGTATCGGGTGCACTTTTTCAGTGACGCAACCACGCCTTCCGAATTATTCCAAGGTGCGCGTGAGACCCTTCAAGCCCTGAATGATCTCGGCTATCTGTTAGCCGTGGCGACCGGAAAGGGGCGTCAGGGTTTGGAACACGCTTTGGATAGCACGGGTCTGGGTTCCCTGTTTATGGTAACCCGCTGTGCCGACGAGACCTTTTCCAAGCCTCACCCCGAAATGCTACACCAGATATTGGACTATACAGGTGTCACTCCGAAAGAGGCCCTGATGATCGGCGATACCGAGTATGATCTTGAGATGGCGAGCAACGCCGGAATACCATCCCTCGGCGTCACCTACGGAGTTCATGCTGTAGAACGGTTGCGAAAACACGCTCCGCTCGGGTGCGTCGACGCCATTGACCAGATACCCGGATGGCTCGCTTCCAGGAGTAAGGGGTAGCGGGAAAGTTTAACGCCAAAATTACCGCCATTCCGGCATACGCAGAAGTGATCAAAGTTTAGGGCATAATCTTAAGTGAGCACCATTCGGGCTTTATAAAGGGGCATCTTTAATGTTGTTTTTATTCAGTTATTTAAAAGGTATTTCTCATGTCAGATCAAAGTAACGGTGAACATAGATCACAGGCTGAACCGAGCCGAT
>JARRNW010000419.1:0-3735 GCA_037384565.1 Candidatus Thiodiazotropha sp. | reverse complement strand
CTGAAGTGCCATATATTGAAGCATGGTACATTCATCCAGAGTTTTATGGAAAGGGTTATGGTAAACCATTAATTCAAAAGGCTGAATATTGGGTTAAAAATAATGGATTTACTGAGTTGGCGAGTGATACTCAGGTTGCAAACATAAGAAGTATTTCTGTTCACAAACATTTGGGTTTCACTGAAACTGATCGAATAGTTACCTGAACCTGGATGAGGGCGACGAAGATACCTGAGCGATCGATCAAGTCAAGGCCTATGTCGAGATTCAGAAGAAATGCGAAAATGTCTCGAGACTACCAGGGAAATGATGTTACTGCGTACAGCGTTAAAGTAGCGCAAGGGCTTCTCGAAAGACACGCATGACATCTATATAGCCTCATGTGTTAAGGGTGAATGCTAACCCTAGTCTCGCATACGACACAACTTGAACCTGTAGGACAATGCATTGGTATACCTCCCTCTATGTGGATGACGATGGGACTGGATAGTGGAAAAACTTTGCCAAGGTTTTGCTCAGCCACCCTTTCGTCTTTTTGCTCTGAACAAACATATTAAGTTGATCACCCACGGTTGAAACATAGTCCATATCAGACTGTTTAATATGGTGAATTAGCCAGACACTCAACATATTTAAAAGTTGTTCAGCTACGTCTTCGCCTGAGTTGTGTTTGTGGTGAAATTTTTCCAAACGTTTAACAAACATTTCATGCACGCCTTTATGAGGTTTTAGGTGTGAATATTGGACTTTTTCCAGAAGAGTCTCCTCGAAGGCCAGGTGCGAGATAGTATAATCAGAAAGTTCGCTCAGTACTTGGCCCACTTGATGCCTATCATTTTTCTGGATTGCCAGATTTAGCTGATTAATATAGTCAACGATCTTTCTATGTTGTTTGTCGATAATTCCGATGCCTGTGTTCAGGTCGGTAGTCCATTCAATGAACATATTGATACCTCAGGTTTCTAACTGCCAATTGTTACAAAATGACAGCAAAAGATATACCAATATACTTTTATTCTCATTCACCAATATCTGTATGAAAATACAAAAAAATTAAATATTACAATCATCAAATAAAGTACTGTTGTATGTACAAATAAGAACAACTCCATACCAAATGTAGGATTCATAACCAGCATAACCACTACTAAGTGGTACCCTCCATTCTCGGCTCTTCGTAGAAGTGTGAAAAAATTCTTTAAAACACCCTCTATTTCAATACTCAGAATCATATTTACACTTTGGATACGATGCAATTTGCACCTACCTGCACTGCGAGGTACCTAGGGCTCGCTGTAAGGAGCATTGAGGAAGCACGCAAACTATTGGGTCTCAATTGGCATCAGGTATTTGCCGATTACCTCAAATGCGGACGGTTGGCGCACGGACCCCTACGGGGTGCTTCGAATGGCCGAAAGTTGTAGGTTGGGTTACGCTGCGCTACCCCTTCTACGTGATTCGCTACGCACCTGGGCACGACCTCGGTCGGGTTCGGATAGCGCAAACAACGGCTTTAACCTCAACATGCTCATCACCGGAAGGCTCATCACCTTGAACTCAAATGGGTTTCAGCACGGCCCCTTGCGGAACCACGCCCTGTTCCAGGTAGCGCCACAAGTCGATCAGCAGGCACGGGCCACCGCCACGATGCCAATCTTGCGTTGCCGCTTTCCATCCAACCGCATGCAATGGCCGCTTCCCTGCGCGCCGGTGGAAAATCAGCGCATCTGGAACAACTCCTGATGAAAACGTTCCCCGGCGAAACCGGCGGCGGCGAAGTTCTGCTTCAGCCTGGCGCCAAAGGTGGCGGGTCCGCAGAACCAGAGGCTGGCGTCACGCCAGTCGGGTACGGCCTTGCGGATCATCTCGCCGTCGACCAGAGGTTTCTCCCGCCCCAGAATCAGATGCAGTTTGATACCCGCCGCCTCAGCGTCGGCCCGCAACTTTTCAATCGCCGCTTCGTCCACATCGGCGCTGGGGTGGAACAGGTCGATGGTCTTTCCGTTGCTGTTGCCGTTGCGGGCCAGTCGGTTCATGCGTGCGATAAAGGGTGTGATGCCGATGCCCGCGCCCACCCAGATTTGGCGGGCCTGACTGTCTTCGAAGGTGAACTTACCGTAGGGGCCTTCGACGCTGACCCGGTCGCCGACCTTGAGCAGCTCGGGCATGCGGGCGGTGAAATCCCCCAGGGATTTGGTGATAAAGCGCATTCGATGGGTTTGCGGATCCCAATCGGAGGCGATGGTAAAGGGGTGCGCCCCTTCGCTCTTGTCGATGGTCAGGAAGGCGAACTGACCCTCTGCATGCCCGGGCCAACCCTCGTCCAGGGTCAGCTCGGTTTCCAGGACTTTCAGTCCGGGGTAGTGGTGGAGGCGGGTTACTTTGGCGTCCACCTTGCGGCCGGCGCCCACTTTTCCCGACAGTGCCAGCACGGCGGAGACCACGCCGGCAACCAGGGCCATGGCCATCAGCCAGCCGATGGGCTGAGTCCAGTATTCGAACTTGAGCAGTATCAGGGAGTGGTAGGCCATGACCAGATAGACCACAGCGATCAGCAGATGCGTCTTCTGAAACAGACGATAGGGAAAGCGTTTGATCAGGGCCAGCAGCAGAAACGCCACCAGGATGTAGAAGCCCCACTCGCCGACCTCCTCCGCGAAGTGGCGCTGATCGTGAAGCAGCTGTTCGATGAAACCGAGGGTGGGCTCCGCGCCTCGTTCGCGTTGGGGTTTTTCCAGCCAGCCCCAGCCCACCATCCACTTGGTGCCCTTGGCCAGCCACCAGTGCATCACGGAGATGGACAGCGCCGTGATGCCCAGCCACTTGTGCAGGCGGTACATCTTGTCCAGGCCGTGCATGCGCTCCTCGAGCCAGCGGGGACGCAGGGCGAGCACCACGGCAACGCTCATGGCGACGATGGCAAGAATGCCCGAGAACTGGACAAAGACGCTGCGGAAAGAGAAATAGGTGAACGGATCCGGTATCAGGGAGTCCGCCAGCAGCCAGAGGGCAGCCGGAATGATAAGAACAGAGAACAGGGTTAGTTTTATGGCGCGCATGGTGAACAACTCGCGGGTTAGGGTGCTTCAATCTTAACGAAATAAAATGAATTCAAAGTGAATCGTTATTCGGGAATCAGAAAAAGTCCCAAAGAGGCTGCGTATCGGATGGGATGAGGTTCGGGGGGGATGGAACCGGTTTTATGGGTTCGAATTCGAGCGGTTTGTGAACAAGGAGGGTTAACCCTTTGAGTATCTGTTGGTCCTTCTGGAATGTGACAATCATCGATCCATTGATCTCGATCAAAATCTCGGGTTGAAAACACAAGATATAGTGTCTTAACTTCATAGTCATCACCAGATCTTGTTATTAAGTCTGTTTGTCCAGAGGATTCACGGCCATGCCCGCTCACGCCCCCTCACAGACCTTTCACCTCCCCGACAAGGTACTCAAACGGGACGGTGGAGAGGCCGAATTCAATCTCTCGAAAATCCGCAACGCAATCCTCAAGGCGGGGCAGGCCACCGGTGAGTTCGATGAGGACGAAGCGCGTCTGCTCACCGCTCAGGTGATGAAGGTGCTGACCCATGCTGGACTGCCTGGCGGGGTTCCGGGGATCGAGCGCATCCAGGATATCGTCGAGCAGGCCCTGATCAGCGCCAACCACCTGAAGACCGCCCGGGCCTATATCATCTACCGGGAACAGCACAAGAAGCTGCGAGAGGACCGCCGCAC
>JARRNW010000418.1:0-3745 GCA_037384565.1 Candidatus Thiodiazotropha sp. | reverse complement strand
CCGACTTGAAATCGGGTTCACATCCTGAGCGGCAGGCTGATAGTGAAAGTCGTGCCGCGGTCGGCTTGGGATTCGAAGCTCAATGTGCCGTGGTGTTTTCCCACGACGATGTCGTGACTGAGGGTCAAACCCTGTCCGCTGCCCTGTCCGACCTCCCGGGTGGTGAAAAACGGGTTGAAGATGTGAGCCTTGGCCTCTTCGGGTATGCCCTGGCCATTATCCCTGATCTCGACCTCGACCCGGTCCTCTTTTCGATGGGTTGCGATATGGATTTCACCTGGCGGCGTCTTGCCGCGTGCTTCGATCGCCTGTACCGCATTCATCAACAGGTTCAGCAGGGCCTGGTGTAGCTCTCCAGGGAATATCTCCACCGGGGGCAAAGAGGCATCCAGTTCGGTGTCCAGGCGGGCAACCGGATACCAATGAAAACGGCTGACCGATATCACATCTTCGATCAGCTTGTTGAGTTCGCAGGACTCTGGCGTCGGATTGTCCGGGGTCGCAAAAACCCGCATGGATCGGATGATGTGACTGATCTGTTGGGCCCCCTCGCGGGATTGTGCGAGGGTTTTTTCGACTTCCTGTTCGATGAACGGCAGGTCGATCTCTTCCGCAATCTTGTCACAAGCGGCGATAGCCTCCTGTAGCGGTGACGCCTGTCGTGCCGATTCGACCAGGCGTTGTTGGGTGAGGAGCAGAGTCCGCGTGTCATCAAAGGCTTCGCTGAGAAAATCCAGGTTGTTCAGCATGGTCTGGATAGGGGTGTTGATCTCATGGGCAATTCCGTTGGCCAGTTGGGACAGGGCGGTCATTTTGTGATGTTGGCTCAACTGTTGCTCGACCTGCTGACGTTGCATTTCCAGGGATTTGCGTTGGGTGATGTCGCGGATCAGGCAGATGATATGCCAGTCCTGGTTGATTTTGACGGATGAGGCTGCCACCTCCACCGGAAAGGTGTCGCCCGATTTTCGGGTTGACGTCAGTTCCAGCGTGGTGCCCGGTAAAGGGCTGTCGCTGTTGCCGATGTAGCGCAGAATGCTGTTCGGATGCTCGGCGTCGGTTGCCCCGGAGCAGGCAAGCCAGGTTTCGGGTTTGAGCAGGCGGGCTTCTTCGAAGCTATAGCCGAAGATTTTTACAGCGGCGGAGTTCCAGAACGACACCCGGCCCTGGGGGTCGAGCATGACGATCGCATCCAGTGCCGCCTCCGCGAGTTTGGAGAAGGTCTCTTCGCTTTGCCTGAGTTTTTCGAGATTCCGCGAGAGTTCCCGAGCCGTCTGTTGCTGCTTTTCGGCAGCCTGAATCAGGTGCTGGCGCGCGAGTTTCAGATGGCGATTATAATAGGTCAAAACCACCAGCGAGATGGCTAGGAGGATAGCGGCGCCGATAATCAGGGTCGTGGCGGTGGGATTATAGCGGGTCCAGTCGCGCAGAGTGGGCGCCGGGCGTCGATGGGGTGGCAGGTTGAGCGCTTTGTAGAGTTCATGAACGGGTTGATAATTTGCCGGTACGGTCCAACCCTGAATATGGCTGTCGCGAATGGCCGGAGTGTCCTCGGTGAGTTCCTGCAGCGCTATGGCCACTTGTGAAACCAGTCGTCTTGGTGTGTTCGGCAGGGCTGCCATGGGCCACTCCGGGTAGAGTGCGGTGCTCAACCGAAACGGGAATCCGGGTACTTCCCGTGCATTTAGCACCCGGATTTTCTGCAGGTCCACCGATCCGGCCGTGGCCATGTGTTCCAGTGTGTCGCTGCGCACGGTTCCCGCATCCACCTGACCTTTGAGAACGGCCCTGACCACCGCGTCATGAGTGTGAAAAAACACTACCTCCAGATCGCGTTCCGTGTCGATGCCCTGATTCAGCAGCTCCAGGCGAGCCATCAGAAAGCCCCCCAGGGAGGTCGGATCGACCGCGCCGAAACGCTTGCCCTTCAAACCCCGCAGATTGTCGAATCGGGAATCCCCGGAACGGGGGAAAATCACGCCGCCAAACTGAATCTGGGATTGATCCCCTCTGCGACTGACCATGGTTGCGATGCGAAAGGCGCCAAACTCCTCTTCGGCCTGGATATAAAGGCCTGAATTGACCAGCAGAAAGTCGATTTCGTCTCCCTGAAGCGCAGGGATGACCTCGTCGAAGCCCAGAGGTACGAGCTGAAACGAGCACCCTCGATGTGTTGAGTGAGGTAGTCCGTGGTGGGTTGCCAACGATCAATGGTGATGGCCTCTCCACGCTTGGCCAAAATCCCGACTCGATACAGGTCGTCGCTCTTGGCAGAGGTGTTCGACATGGTCCCTAAATTCGCGAAAAAGAGAACAATCGCAACCTGTGTCCATGGGGCAATTCGGATACTCATATACTCGTGTACTCAATCGCTGGCCGATCTGGCGGGAGTGATGTCGTTGTCGGCCGATGTGGGGCGATATTGATATACATAGAGCCTTTGCGGGCGTTTTCTTCCTAAGGATTCAGTACTTAGAGCTTCTTGTACTGCTCGGTTTGGGACAGAGTTTTTTGCAGCTGTCGCATACCCAGGGTGATCGCAAGCCGCTGCAGTGGATGGCCGTTCCCTCCAGGACGCCAGGTACGTTTCAGGCGGTTACGGTAGGCGTCGAACTGCAGTCCCCAGGGGGCGGCCAGGACCCGGCCCCGCCCGAGCAACAGTTTGAGTACCTGGGTGGCGGCGAACCCGGCGCAGAGCTCGCAGCCCATGGCAGTGCTGGGACCCCTTCGGTTGATCAGGTCAATTCGATCCGGCAATACCAGATAGCCGGCGTGGAGCCGGGCGGGGGCGAGTCCCACCAGGAAACGCAGGTATTGTTCGTATTCACTGTGACCTTCGAGTTGAAAATAGGACTCGAAACTCATCCTGCCCGGCAGAAAGTTCAACAGTGCGGATCCCATTCCCAGGGGGGCCGCGGTAACCGCGGGTATGCCCATGCGCTGGCAGGCGGCGAATACCGCCCGGCGTGCCGCCAGGGCGAAGAAATCCAGGCCATCGAGGTAGACATCGCAATCCTCGAGGAAATCTTCGGCCCGTCGCGGGGTCACTCCCTCGGGGAAGGGGCGAATATCGAGTTCCGGGTTGATTGCTTGGGCCGCTGCGATCAGGCAGCCCAGTTTCGGGTGACCGATGGTGTCGAGGTTGGCGCCGCTCTGGCGATTGAAGTTCTCCAGCTCGAATTGATCAAAATCGGCCAGGTTGAAACGTCCCACTCCGAGCCGGGTCAGGGTCAGCAGATGGCTTCCCCCCACACCGCCCATGCCAGCTATGGCGACGCGCGCGGTACCCAGGTTCGCCTGTTCCTTCTCGGTGACCCAACCGATATTTCGGGAAAACGCCCTGACGTAGTCAAACCCCGCCATGGGTCTCTCCGGTTGGATGCCAGGGCTGGTCGCGCAAGGCCTCTCGAATACCTTCGTAGAGGGCGTGGATCGGGTCTGGCATGTTGGCGGTCAGTTTGTCGCGTTGTAACTCGAAAAGGGCGCGTTTTCCCCGCAGTTCAAAGGTCTCGCTGATGCGTTGAAAATGCAGTCCGAACCGTTGCAAGTGCCGTTGCAGTCTTGGTTCCATCACCACCACCGCCAGTTGCAGTTCGCACAGATCAACCATGGCAATGGCGGACAGGTAGAGGCCCATGGCGATGTTGGGGAAATTGCGCAGTTCTTCCTTAGAGTAGACCTCGGCCGCACTGTTTTCATCAAGAATGAAGGGTTTGCCGGATTCATTGCGTCTACGGCGAAACAG
>JARRNW010000417.1:0-3749 GCA_037384565.1 Candidatus Thiodiazotropha sp. | reverse complement strand
ATGAAAAAGAGAGAACTCTACAACTATCAACGAAATGCCCAGGTGTTTATCAAAACCCTTTAAAGCATGCTTTTCCGGCCCGAATATTGCGGATATCTAATTATACACAAATTAAAACACTGTTATATCCGGCTGGTGGGAACGGCTATCAGGAACTATGATATTCATAAAAGTCTGGAGGGAGATAATGTATGGGATATTTAGTATGGACCGATGATCTCAACACTGGCATTGATGTAATTGACGGTCAACACAAGCGCATTGTTGAGTACATCAACAAACTGCATGACGCCCGCCAGCAAAACGATCCAACCGGTATCGGCGAAATCATCGCCGCCACCGTCGACTACACGGTATCACATTTCACATTCGAGGAGACATTGATCGAAGACGCCGGTTACGAGTTTGTCCGGCCTCATAAAAAAGTTCATGAGCTGTTCATCCGCCGAATCGGTGAATTCAAAGAGCGTTTCGATAAGGGCGAGGATGTTGCCGAGGAACTCAACGATCTGCTGGCCCGTTGGCTGTTCAATCACATCCGCAACGACGACGCCGCCTATGTCCAGGCGGTAAAAAGCAATATTCTGGAAATTACCAGCGACAGGGCGAAAAACGGCTGGTTATCGCGTTCAATCAAGAAGATATTCAAGGGACGTCAGACCTGAGCGAGCTCCCTTGGGCCAAGCAAAACAGACCACATAACTCCAGCGACACAATCCTGTATCTCTCATACCTCAATACTCTCGGGGGGTGCGACCTTGAGCACCTCTTCGATGGTGGTCTGACCTTTCATGACTTTTTGCGCGCCACTCAGTCTCAATGGCCGCATCCCTTCACTGATCGCCTGCCGACGGATCTGATTGATATCGCAATCCGCAGTGATAAGACGCTTCATCGCGGATGAGACAATCATCATTTCATAGATACCAACTCGGCCATAAAATCCTGTCTGCCTACATTCGAGACAACCGGTCGGCTGATAGACCTGAGTGGGTTTTCGCTTGGCGCGCAACGGCGACATCATACTTTCCCAGAGTTCTTCGTTCAGCGGCACCGACTCTTTACAGTGCGGACACAGGGTGCGAGTGAGACGCTGCCCCAACACGCCAAGCAGGGTCGCGCGCAACAGATAGGGCGGCACACCGATCTCCAACAGGCGGGTGATCGCCGTGGGCGCGTCATTGGTATGCAGGGTGGAGAACACCAGATGCCCGGTCAATGAGGCCTGCACCGCCATCTCCGCGGTTTCCCGATCGCGGATCTCACCGATCATGATGATGTCCGGATCCTGCCTCAACAGGGTGCGCACGCCACTGGCGAAGTCGAGATCGATATTGTGTTGCACCTGCATCTGATTGAAGCTGGGTTCGACCAGTTCGATGGGATCCTCCACGGTACAGACATTCACCTCGGGACGCGCCAGTTCCTTGAGGGTGGTGTATAACGTGGTGGTTTTACCCGAACCCGTAGGCCCGGTCACCAGAATGATGCCGTTCGGATGGCTGATCAGGGATTCCCATTGATCGGTCTCCGATTGGGAAAAACCAAGCGCCCGGTAATCCTTAACCAGCACCTCCGGATCGAAAATACGTAGCACCAGTTTTTCACCGAAAGCCGTCGGCATGGTGGAGAGTCGCAGTTCGACCTCGCGACCCTGACTGCTTCGGGTTTTGAGGCGACCGTCCTGAGGGCGGCGTTTTTCCGACACATCCATACGCCCCAGAATCTTGATGCGCGAAGTCACCGCGGTACCCACGGACGGGGGTATCTGGTACACCATCTGCATCACGCCATCGATGCGAAAACGGATGTTCGTCTGATTACGCGTCGGCTCGATATGGATATCACTGGCCCGCTGACTGTAGGCGTATTGCAACAGCCAGTCGACGATATTCACCACATGCGAGTCATTGGCTTCGAGTTTACCGTCGCGTCCCAGTTCCATGAGTTGTTCCAGGTTCTGCACACTGGACGTGCTGTCCTGGCGATCGTCATGGGCGGCACGTACAGCCCGAGACAGGCTATAGAACTCCACCAGATAACGTTCGATATCGACCGGGTTGACCATCACCCGCTTGATGTTTTTGTTGAGAATCGGCTCGAGTTCCTCCAGCCACTCCTGCTGAAAGGGTTCAGCTGTAGCAATGATCACCTCATGTGGCTTGACCTCCAGCGCGATGATTTTGAAACGTTTGGCATAGGCATAGGACATCACCGCGGTGATCGCAGGGACATTGATCTTGAGGGGGTCGATCGACATCACGGGCAGCCCGACCCGTTGTGACAGCCAGTCCGTCAGGCGATCGAGATCCAGGATGAGATGCGGATCGCGCAGATCAGACCACTTGTGTTCCGCAATCATCACCAGAGGATGCTGGGTGCGTCGGGTTCCCTGATTCACCGCCTGGACCGTCTCTGCCAATTGTTCGGAGATCAATCCATCTTCCACCAGCCATCCCAGCAGATCCGCCAACTCCAGCGGATGGTCCGTCACTGTTGCTATCATCATGCAATTCCGGTCATTTCGTTGTGTGTTAGTTAAGTATCGAAGCCCTGAGAAAATCACGCTACCTATTCATGCACAAATCAACGCAAGAACAAGCAAATTTATGTAAAAAAATTGAAAAGGGTATTTATTAACCCGGCATTCACGCTCAAACCGGAACAGCGCTAGTATCCACAACCCGACGCAGAACAAAACTGGAGTGGACTCCGCTCACCCCTTCGATACGGGTAATCTTGTTCAATAGCAATAACTGGAAGTCATCCATGTCCCGCACCACCACCTTGACCTGATAGTCCGCATCCTGTCCAGTGATCAAGAGGCACTCCAGAACCTCCGGCATGGCCCGCATCGCCTTCTCGAAACGTTCGAACCGATCCGGGGTATGCCGATCCATCGAGATGTGGATCAACGCCATCAGATCGAGGCCGAGTCTGCGATGGTCGAGATGTGCCCGATACCCCGCGATAAGCCCCGACTCCTCCAAGGCCCGCACCCGTCGCAGGCAGGGCGAGGGGGACAGACCGATTCGTTCGGCCAGCTCCTGATTGCTGATACGGCCATTTTCCTGCAATACCTCGAGGATATGTCGATCGTAACGATCAAGAGGCAGGTTTGTGTTCTGATTTGACATGGTCAGGCATAATTAATCAATTATTAATACAAATATAGCATATTATAGCCTATACATCTTAATTCAGGGTGAATTTAGCAACCATCTGCCCTTCGAACTGCACTATTCTTTCAACATCGGCCACAAGTCGTAATGACCCGACACCCGCCTAATCAGGTGATCCCTGGGTGGGTTTGGGGTCACCCCCTGAAAATACCCTTTTCAGGCTAAGGACAGGTCCCACAAAAGACCCGCCACCGGATCACCGCCGTCCGGCACCCTTGCGGCAACATCTCAACATCAGGACAGGAGCAGACCGTGAAAACCTTTGACCATCGCAAATACCGCCCGACACCAACGGTGTCCATGAATGACCGCCAATGGCCCAACAACAACCTGGAATCCGCTCCGATCTGGGCCAGCGTCGACCTGCGCGATGGGAATCAGGCCCTGCTCGAACCGATGAACGTCACGCAAAAGCTGCGGCTTTGGGAATTATTGGTGAAACTGGGTTTCAAAGAGATCGAAATCGGCTTTCCCGCCGCCAGTGAGCCGGACTACGCCTTTGTACGCCGCCTGATCGATGAGGACAGGATCCCCGGAGATGTCACCATCCAGGTGCTGGTACAGGCC
>JARRNW010000416.1:0-3764 GCA_037384565.1 Candidatus Thiodiazotropha sp. | reverse complement strand
ACGCGAATATAGACCTGATTGATAAGCTCGCGACTTTTTCCCTCTCTGATTACCTTCAGGCTGTGCAGGTGCAAAGTCTGATAGGCGGGGTTAAACGTGATTTCAAACTGTGAGTTCTGAGATAAACCCGCGCTGTTAAGCAGGCGCATGGCAAAACGATTAAAATATTGGGGAGAGAAATGGGTCGTGTCCGATAACAAACGCTGCTGTTCATCAATTAATAAATACTGAACCGCCTGGGCGCTCGTCTCTGGGCTTTGCTGGTCGTACCGCTGCTGGACCACCCACTGCGGTGTTTTGTCGACACGGTAGCCCGGCTCTGCTGGTACGGCAAACGTGGATGAGAAGGGTATGCTCAGTAGTGATAATATGAAAAATAGGGTTGGGAGTCTTGGTGTTAACGTACTCAATTCCTTTCCTTCCTGAATCCAATATACAGTGATATCCACGCAGATATCCGCACAATGATGAAGCGTTCTTTTTGATCGGCTAGTGTAGCTTTTTCTCCATATCGACAGGCAGCCTGATTAATTTAAGTGTTTCATTCCCAAGCCGGCTGACCGTGATCTGTGGCGCTTGATCGGGATCTTGACTTGAACACCAATATTTAGGGTCGAGTGTGGGTGGTAACTACCAGATCTTGTGGTCTGGCTCCCGCGCAGGCCTTAAATTCCCAGTGCATGTGGACCTCAATAATCGCGTATTACTCCATTCTCAGTGTATTTTCCATTTCGTTTGGTGATGTCTCTGCCGGTGGGGTCTGTTTGGTCAAGCTAGTGTTTTATTTTTGTACTGATGTACGCCACCAGGTCGGTTTCACTCAGAGGTCTCGAGAAGAAGTAACCCTGTAAAATGTGACACCCGAATTTCGCGAGTAGATCAACGTGTGCTTGCTGGTCAACGCCCTCGGCTACCACCACGATCCCAAGATGGCGTCCGATTTCGATAATGAGTTCCGCAAGATGGGCGTGATCTTCATCAACCAGCAGATCGCGGATAAAACTTTTGTCAACTTTGAGTTCTGAAATCGGCATATTGCTGATCATGCTCAAAGAGGAGTACCCAGTACCGAAATCATCCAGTGATACGCCAATGCTCTGGTCACGCAGTAGCTGTAGCTTTTGAATGATTGTGTCGCTTTCGTCGATCATGATGCTTTCAGTTACTTCCAGGACCAATCTGTCATGGGGGAATTTCAAGCGATTGATGATCTGACTGACGTTTGAGACAAAGTTCTCTTCAACCAGCTGGCTGACGGAGACATTGACTGAAAGCTTAAAGGTGCGATTGGTGTTTTTCCACATCGCTTGAACCGCGGCACAGGCCTTTTCCAGGACATGCATCCCCAGCGGAATGATAAATCCGGATTCCTCGGCGATTGGTACGAATTCGTCAGGGTATATCTCGCCGAATTCATTGTTTCTCCATCTTGCCAGGGCTTCCACGCCGACGATGGTATTCGTTCTTTCGTCGATTTGGGGCTGGTAGAGAATGTAGAACTCGTTGTTCTTCAGGGCCGTGTTGAACGACTCTTGTATCAAAGAACGGCGCTCTACCATGAGATGAAAGTTCTGTTCAAAGAACGTACAGTGATCTTTGTGCTTCTTTGCTTGATTTAGTGCGATGTCAGCATAGCGTAGCAGTTCTTCGGGATTTGCGGTATCGGTAGGGTATACCGTTGCTCCCATGCTGGCGCTGATACGTAGTGCGTTGTACTCCAAATCGAATGGCAGCTTGATCAATTCCAGTATTTGTTGGTATATCCGGGCAGCCTTATCAGGTTTATAAGGAATTACAAGCGCAAATTCATCTCCGCTGAAACGGGCGCAATACATCTCATTTTCCATGATCATCAATAAGCGTTTTGCGACTTGTTTCAGGACCTGGTCACCAGTTCTGTGTCCGTAGAGATCATTGATGGTTTTGAAGTTGTCCAAATCGACAAAGGAAAGACAAAACGGCTTTGCATTGCCAATATAGGTGCCGATGACCTGACTGATGGCAAACCGGTTCATCAGGCCGGTTACGCTGTCATGCTTTGCCTGATACTCCAATGATGATTGAGACTTTTTATCCTGTATCGAGACATACAGGAAGAAAAGGTAGAGGACAGCCCAGAAGAAGAGCCCGCCAAACGCGATTTTTATAGCAATCGGAGTGAAATCCTTGATTGCCTCGCTGTGCGCGCGGGTTAGTGAAATATAGATCTCATACTTGGGGATATAGGTTACAGAGATGTAGCGTAGATGTTCATCCCGGTCGATGTAAGGCTGGAGAATGCGTTGATTGCCCTTGAGTCGTCGTAGATTGAACTGCTCGACTACAGCCTCTGGCAAGGGGGCCTGGAAGTAGATGGTGTCCCGGGGATACTCCACTTTGTAGTCCAGCATTACAAAATCACTGGAGATGACCGCTGAGGTCAAGTCTTTGGGAATGTTGTCATGGTTAAATAATGCGTTCCCACTTTCGGCATCGTACCATGAGGCTACGACATACTGATCGCCTGACGGCATTCTAAAGGCCAGTCGTAGCGGAAGGATCCATTTGTCAAAGAAAGGATTATAGTAGGTGTGTCCGAGTACCATATGGTCTCTGTTGAGTGCTTTCATAAAGGTCTCGGACGTGGCCGTGTGTTGTAATAGGTTTGGAAATTCCTTATTGCTGTGATGTGTCGAAACAATTAAGTGTCCCTTCGCATCGAACAAACCCATCCCGATTACATTGGCGCTGTTTTTTACCAGTGACCCAAGCAATGTAATGGCTCGTTCCGGATGCGTGATACCATCCATATCAACAAGACGTTCCGCAAGAATCCTCAGTACCGACTCCTGAGCATACAGTCGCGATTCAACCCAGCCTTCTTTGACAAGGGTATTGAATTGATCCAGATCTCTGAATTTGTTCTCTAAAACATCATTGTAAAAATATCGTGCGAGAGAAAGTGACAGGAATAGCGTCACTATTGACAGCAGTCCAAAGAGTCGCCAGAGCGGCGGTATGCTCGTTCCCGTTGCGGTTTTCATTTAACGAAGTCAATTATCTAGTGCTTTGCGCCCCGAAACCTGAGCCTTCACAAGGCGATGTGCTGCTGAGTATCCGCTACCATATGATCTATCTGCAAAGGTGCCAGATTGAGCCTCTAAAGATAAGCACCGTATTCTGGTTTGGATTTTACGGTGCCGAGAATCTGAAACCCTATAAATACAGCTGCCTCTTAGATCTTAGTCGGCTGTTTGGGTCTTCGCCTTTAAAAATCAATGGCGCACAGCAAAATTAGGAATAAAACTCATATGCGAAAGTGGTTCTGAATCAAGAAATGAGATTAAATGTAAAGTTACTTGATAAATTGACGATAACGGTATGCACAAGGTACGAAGATACTTGGATAGTGCTTTTGCAGTTTATCTCAGTCAGGATTGACTGCTGCAAAATAGAACGACCGGATCGAGCAAGTGGAGGCACCACTATTTTGCTGTGTGTAGTTCCACAGGAGAGCCGGAAATGAATTGGATAACGAATCTTCCCATCAAATTGCGTCTTACTGTATTGGTCGGTTTGCTTGCGCTGGTTTCAATCAGTATCGGATTGCTCGGTATTTCAGGTATGCGGAATGCCGATCAGGGCATGGATGAGATATTCCACGGCAATCTGCACCATACAGAATTACTGGGACTCATTTCAGAACATAACCAGGAACTCAGAACCCTGCTTCTGCTGAGCCTGCAGCATGATCCCAAGAATGAGTTCTCTAAGATGCATAACCA
>JARRNW010000415.1:0-3767 GCA_037384565.1 Candidatus Thiodiazotropha sp. | reverse complement strand
GAATTGATCGTACTACAAGCTTATCTTTCCCAGATGGAAAGTGGCGTAAAATCTGTCTGTGATAGCTATATCTCAGAGGAACTAAAAAAATATACAGATGCGGAATATCACGAGTATCAGCATATATATCAAATTGCCGAAGACGAAATGCCAAGAATTATTCGGATTCCATTTATTGTCACCATCTACGCGATATTCGAAAATTCAGTTTCCCGGCTTCTTGATTATGCAAAAATGAAAGAAGAAAAGGAGTTATCTCTGAAAGATATCAATGGAAAATCTACAATATCTACTCAAAATAAGTATATGAAGAACGTTTTGGGTTATGAATATCAGTTCTCCAATAAAATCATGGAAGATATAGGGCAAATTAATACAGTAAGGAATTATATAGCCCACTGCAATGGAAATATTGGCTCTCTTAGTGATGATAAAATAAAAAAACTAGAAAGTATTTCGGGCAAAGCAGTAGGGCTCTCCATAGAGTCGGGTGTCATTGATATATCTTATCAATACCTCGAGAGCTCTATGCATACTGTTGAATCCTCGTTGAGGGAGTTAATGAGCTATATGGAGTCAAGGTATGGCTTTTACTAAAAAGCATAACAATGCAAGTCAAGGCGACGGTTTTTTTCGTTCCGGCTACCGCCTCCACTACAAAGCCGCACTTGCTTGCTGCGTTAGAGAGAATGTGATCTCATGGGTGTCGCAATATTTCTCGCGCCGTTGATGTTGCTGTTTTTGGCAGCACCTTTGTTATATCTAATATTTTTTCTCTTTATCGCTAAGGTCATTAGTAAGCAGAATACAAAGAAAAAGACCGTCGTGGCGATTACTGTGACATTGCTAGTCTTTTCTATTTACCCAGCCCAGCTCTATCTCGAATATTACAAATTTTCCGAATCATGCGAAGCATCAAGGCCGCCAATTACAAATGGGCCGATTTCAGGGTGCATTTCTAGCCAAACAAAATCATAGAGGCTATTTATCATGCGGCTATCTGGGCAAAGAAATATATGTGTGGAGGCCTAACGACTCAAACCCGTCTCGGCAACGATATGCGAATACAGACTCACTGGTAATAGCCACGATCTTTCCAACTTTGAAGAAAAACTAGCGTACTGCTCTTTAACCCGACGCTCAACCTCGCTCCCTTCGGTCGCTGGACGGCGCTAAAGCGCCGCCGGTTAGTTCTACGTCAACGCCCGCTTTCAGGAAAGGCCTGATAGCAACCTCAATGTCTGCTTCGGTCGCAGAGCGGACTATCTGATAGCGTTCCGGGATAGTTCTTTGAGTAGAAATCCACCATTCCAATAGCCACGTTTCGTGGAACCAACCTAACCGTTACCTGCACAATTAAATATCTAAGCACAGTTGTGACGAACTTTATTCAGATGCCACAGACTTTGTTACAGCACAACAGCCTGCAACCGATTCGGCGTATCAGCCGGTGATGGGGTCGTTCGGAACCACCGCGGTATTCAGGCAGGCCACCACCGGTAGATGATCGGAGGCGCGACGTGCGAGCGGCGTGCGCAAGGTTTCCACCGAGACCAGCATGTGTGCCGGGGCGATCCAGATGCGATCGAGGGGCAGCAGCGGAAAGCGGGCCGGGAAACTGCGCCTCGCGCGAGCCGGGCCGAGCAGGCTGTTCAGCGCCCGCAGGGTGGCGGCAAAGGGACGCCACTCATTGAAATCACCCATGACCAGAGTCGGACCCTCCCACTCGCTGGCCAGCAGGGTCATCAGCAGCCGATGCTGATACAGCCGCTCCCGCCGGGCCAGACTTAGGTGGGTGGCGAGACAGCGGATACGTTGCCCCGAGGGTGTGCGCAGGCGGGCGTCGATCACCCCGCGCGGTTCCCGTTCAGCCCAGCTTAGATCGACCGACTCGGAGGACTCGATGGCAAGGCGAGTCAGTAACAGATTGCCGTAGTTGCTGTCGGGACCCGACAGGGTGGGGCCGGGGATGGCGGTCATGCCGGTGGCGCGCGCTAGCGCGTCGGGATCGCTGCTGTGGTCCTCCACCTCCTGCAGTGCCAGCACCGAGGCGCCGGTTTCGGCGATCACCTCGGCCGTGCGCCCCACGTCATGCACGCCGTCGGTGCCGATGCTGCGATGCACGTTGTAGGTAGCAACCGTGAGCGTCTGCTCGCGGATGGTGGACACGAAGGGTTGCCGGAAACCAGTCATAGATCCAGGGTAGTCACTGAGGACTGGGGAGACAAGATGACATCGACACCATTGCAACGGTGCCGGTGCAAATCCACCACGCCGTGATCGGTTGATCCGGCACGGCGCGGTGGGGGAGGGCGCTCAATGCCCGTGTCGTGAAGAGCAATGTCCATGGGAGCCGGGGCCTCCTGTCTCATGACGTTGGCTACCGGGTGCGTTGGCAAGCCGATTGCCGGTTGCATTGTCAATGCTCATCCATTCAGAGCTTGTGTTCAATATAGCGAACCAAATCGTCTGCTCGGTCACGATGTCACCCGAGGTATCAAGGCTCGGTTGCGGGTTGTGGGTTCATGCCAGTAGTGCGGCAAGTTTCATACCTCGGTCGCTGTGGACTATGGACCAGGACTGGTTGAATCGAACCAGTTCATCCTTTGCCGGTGCCGTCTGTGAGCCTGCTTATTTTTTTCCAACCGGCGTGAGTGAAATCCAACAAACGCTTGTCACATTCAAGAGTTGCAATAACAAGAGGCGAGCCGGAGACAGCCCGCGTACCTGGCCCGGCATCGCACTTGCATAACAGTGTGCGAATCGAGTCGATCGCACCCAACCAATCACAGGAGGAGTCGATGAATCACAGAATGGGCAAACGCATCCAGTCGGCACAACCGGTTACGCTGGAAGTCACGGGCCTGGGTAAGCTCAATGGCCGGCTGAAGAACATCAGCCTCTCTGGTGCCGCCGTGTTGTGCGAGGAGGTACATCTCCTTGAAACCTATCTGCCGGTCAATCTGTCGTTACTGGTTCACGACGGTGAGCAGCCCGCGGTGGTCAATGTCGAGGGGTTCGTGGTACGCCTCAAGGGAGGCCTCATCGGCATCATGTTCATGCACGAGATGATCGGTCTGCTGCAGCGCCTGCCTCCCGATGTGGATGATCTGGATATGGGCATGGGGCAGCATTACGTCTATAGCAGCAGTTAATAATCCTTATAACGCCGATGAAACCGGGTTCGTTCAGCGGGTATGTTCTCCCGCGCGTTGAATTCGACGGTGGCTTGGATCTTGTATTGTTCTCCAGTTTGGCCAATCCGGGCGGGGAGGCCAGGGTTTTCATGGAGAACGAGGAGCCCGACTAGCGGGCCGCCCTGTCAGCGGCCGCCGGGATCACTGTTCATAGATCAGCCGGTCGGGGTGTACCCCGAGTGTGATCAAGGCATTGTTCACGGTCTCAACGAATCCGTTCGGGCCACAGACATAGAACAGCTGGTCGAGATCGTCGATGTGGCCGCTGAGAAAGGCCGCGTCGATGTGATGTCCGTCGTGCGCCTGTTCGTGCTCCCGGGTGAAGGTGAATAGGGCGCGCTCGCCCAGCAGATGGCGCAATTCGTCACCGCAGATCAAGTCCTTTTCCGATTTGTTGCTGCAGATAAGATGCTGCTGCTCCAGCTCCCCCTTCATTGCCAGTTTCCGGAAGATGGCCAGGAAAGGGGTGATGCCTGTGCCAGCGGCGATGAATACGCCCGGGCCCCGGTAACGGATATTGCCGAAGGAATCGCTCAACACCAGACCGCTACCCGGTTCCAGTTGGTGCAG
>JARRNW010000414.1:0-6787 GCA_037384565.1 Candidatus Thiodiazotropha sp. | reverse complement strand
GGGGCGTGAACAGGATGAACTCACAGCTCACGGGGATGGACATCCCTTACCCGGAAACATCGACCCAACCCGGCACGACGAGGCATTCGCTTCGAAACCACCCCCCGATGAGCGAACCACCCACGCCTTAGGGGCTTTGGCGCAATATAACTCAGTGCAAGTATTAGTTTATTTTATTACGGCTTAACAAATATGGCAGGCTTTAAGGGACGCATCAAGCCGATTCTATCAATGATCAGTATTGAATCCGCACAACACCCGTTCAGGCGAAAAACCGACGGGAGTCCTCATCGAACGGGCGCAGCTGATCGAACCAGGTCGCCTGCTCATCATAGCGGGCGAAAAATGGCTGCTGGACTCGAGATGGATCCCGAGCCTGGATATATCGCAGCACAAAGGCCCGTTCACCCTTAATCCGGGTCACCCCCTGAATTTCCACCTTACCGAGATCCGCACTCATGCTGGGCCCCCGGGCAGTCCGACCCAGACCGGACACCTGCTGGACCGCATCCCGGTAGATTTCCCAGGCGCGGACCAGAGGCACCTCGAAATAGTTGCGCGCACCGGTATCGCGTTCGACGAAAAAATAGTAAGGGACGATGCCATGCCGGACCTGCTCTTCCCACAGGCGGGCCCAATCCTCCGCGGAATCATTGATATGTGCCAGCAACGGTCCCTGGCTGCGGATCTCGACACCTGCCGACCTCAGGCGATGTACCGCGGCCCGGGCGATGTCGGTTTGTAACTCACGCCAGTGGTTGTAGTGGGCCATGATCGCCACGTGTTTGCCCGCCCGAACCAGCTGCTTCAGCAGATCGATCAACTCTTCCGAATCCTCGTCAGTGATGAAGCGCTGAGGCCAGAAGGTCAATGCCTTGGTGCCAATACGCAACGTCTGAACATGAGCAAGATCCGGCTGCAGAAGCGGCTCCAGATAGCGCCTGAGCTGACGACTTTTCATCACCATGGGATCTCCGCCCGTGAGCAACAGATCGGTCACTTCACCGTGCTGACGTAGATACCGGTAGAGCTGTTCCACTTCGGTGGTCGAGATGCGCAGAGACTTGTCACCCACAAACTGAGCCCAGCGAAAACAGAAACTGCAATAGCTGTGGCAGGTTTGTCCCTGGCTGGGGAAGAACAGCACCGTTTCCCGGTATTTATGCTGAATTCCGCTCAAGGGGGTCCCTGCATCGTCACAGGGCCGGTTCTTTCCCATCTGATCCGCCGGGTGCGGGTTCAGACTGCTGCGGATCTCCTGGGCGATGGCTCGAATCCCGGCAGCATCCGTTCCATTGCGCAGCGCCATGGCCATGCGGTTGTAATGAACCCCGGACAACATCCCTTTTTGCGGAAAAGTGAGTTGAAAAATCGGATCGTCGGGCACACGGCTCCAATCGATGAGTTCACGCAGTACATAGTCATTGACCCGGAATGGAAGCACTGATGCCACCACCTGCATCTCGAACCGGATCGCCTCCGGTAACTGTTGCAGTTGCGGAATTCCCGTCAGATCCCGGGCCGTATAGACCCGGAACGCCTGCGGTGACTTGGAAATGGCAACGCTGTGAAATTTCGCACGGGAAACAGTTGATTGTGGTGGCGACATACGGGACTCCCAGGCAAATGGGCGACTACCCTAACAAAGACTGAAACATACAGCAAAACCACGCCAACCAAGCAAACACTCACGAATCCCGAAACAGGGCCCAAATTGATTAGTACACTAAGTGAAATGTCTTCGGGATTGTATTTTTTGTGCACAGCACTATAAATCGTCTGGTATAACATCCATAATCTCAGTTTATCGAAGCATAATCATCCAGCTCGCGTCGAGGCGGAAACATGAACCTTCACGAATACCAAGCAAAATCCCTTTTCAATAGCTACGGCATTCCGGTCCCCACTGGTCAGGTCGCAGCCAGTCCGAGCGAGGCTCGCACCGCCGCTCAGGAATTAGGCGGCAAGCTCTGGGTAGTCAAGGCCCAGGCCCACACTGGCGGTCGCGGCAAGGCCGGAGGGGTCTTGCTGGCAAGAAACCTGGACGAGGTCGAACAGGCGGCCCGCGCAGTGATCGGTATGACCTTGGTGACCCATCAGACCGGCCCCCAGGGCCTGCCGGTACACACTGTACTGGTAGAGCAGGGGAGCGAAATAGACCGAGAACTCTATCTCGGCGCACTGCTTGACCGGGCGCAGTCTCGGGTGGTGTTCATGGCCTCTTCGGCGGGGGGTATGAATATTGAGGAGGTGGCCGCCGAGACGCCGGAAAAGATCCTTACTACCGTCGTCAATCCCGCCACCGGCATGCTCCCGTACCAGTGCCGCAAACTCGCCTTCGGCCTGGGCCTGAAAGGGGACCAGGTCAAAGCCTTTTCCAAAATTATGATGGCGCTGTACCGGCTGTATACCGAAAAAGATGTCAGCCTGATCGAAATCAACCCGCTCATCGTCACAACCCAGGGCGAACTGGTGGCCCTGGACGCCAAGATCAACCTGGACAGCAATGCGCTCTACCGCCATCAGGAACTGGTCGCGATGCGCGATTACACCCAGGAAGACAAGAAGGAAGCCGCTGCCGCCGAGCATGATCTCAACTACATCACCCTGGACGGCTCCATCGGCTGCATGGTCAATGGCGCGGGCCTTGCGATGGCCACCATGGACATGGTCAAGCTTCAGGGTGGGGAACCGGCCAACTTTCTCGATGTGGGCGGCGGCACCACCGCCGAGCGGGTTACCGAGGCATTCAAACTGATTCTCAGCGATGACAAGGTGCAGGCTGTCCTGGTGAATATCTTCGGCGGTATCGTGCGCTGCGACCTGATCGCGGAAGGCATCATCACCGCAGCGCGCAGCATCAAGGTCTCGGTACCGGTGGTGGTTCGCCTGGAGGGCACCAACGCCCAGCAGGGACTGGACATGCTTGCCAACAGCGGACTCGACTTCATCACCGCGAACGACTTCACCGAAGCGGCCCGCAAGGTCGTATCAGCCGCCCACTGAGGGATGCCGGCGAGTCATCACAGATCAACATAACTTTCTTAGTCCAGGAATGTAGCGCATGAGCATACTTGTAGACAGCAGCACCCGGGTCATCTGCCAGGGTTTCACCGGAAAGCAGGGCACCTTTCATTCAGAACAGGCGATTGCCTACGGCACCCAACTGGTCGGCGGCGTAACCCCTGGAAAGGGCGGTCTGACCCACCTCGAAAGACCCGTTTACGATACGGTCCACGATGCCGTCAGAGCCACTGGCGCCCAGGCCACCATGATCTACGTACCGCCACCCTTTGCCGCCGACGCCATCATCGAAGCCGCCGACGCAGGTATCGAGATCATTGCGTGCATCACCGAGGGCATACCGGTCCTCGACATGCTCAAGGTCAAGGAGGCCTTGAAAAGCTACTCCGCCCGCCTCATCGGCCCCAACTGCCCGGGCATCATTACGCCGGGGGCTTGTAAGATCGGAATCATGCCGGGAGCAATTCATCAGCCAGGCAGGGTAGGGGTGATGTCCCGATCCGGCACCCTGACCTACGAGGCCGTGCACCAAACCACTCTGGCGGGCCTGGGACAGAGCACCTGCGTGGGCCTCGGCGGAGATCCTATTAATGGCACCAGCTTCATCGACTGCCTGAAGCTGTTTGAGGAGGACGCGCAGACCGAGGGCATCATCATGGTGGGCGAGATCGGCGGTTCCGCGGAGGAGGAGGCCGCAGAGTATATCCGCGCCCATGTCAACAAGCCCGTGGTAGCCTACATTGCCGGCGTTACCGCCCCCCCAGGCAAGCGCATGGGCCATGCCGGCGCCATCATCAGCGGAGGCAAGGGTACCGCCGAGGCGAAATTTCAGGCACTTGAGGCGGCCGGCGCGCAGGTGGTGCGTTCCCCCGCCGAAATGGGCAGCCGGATGGCCGAGTTGCTTGGATGACGCGGGATCCGTTAAGCTGATTCCGAATCCCGCCAATCCGGATAGGACCTGTATGATCGAGCCTGTTTCATCGCCGTACCTGATCCCATTCAACCGGGACCGTTTGCCGAAACGCCTCTCCACAAAGCCCCCCGGTGACGCACCGGGGAAGAAAGGCTGTAGAAAACGTCTCGCCAAGGAGGTCGCCAAGCTGGATGAATGGCAACATCGGCTCTACGCGGAAGACCGGCGCTCCCTTTTGGTGGTCTTTCAGGCCATGGATGCCGCGGGGAAAGACAGTACCATCCGGGCCGTGATGAGCGGAGTGGACCCAAGCGGTTGTCAGGTATCCTCGTTCAAGCAGCCGTCTTCCCTCGAACTGGACCACGATTTCCTCTGGCGCACTGGTCTGCGCCTGCCCGAACGAGGCCGTATCGGCATCTTCAACCGCAGCCACTACGAAGAGACCCTGGTGGTGCGTGTACACCCGGAATACCTGCATGCACAGCGACTTACACTACCTGAAAACCTTGACGAGCTGTGGACGCAGCGATACGCCTCTATTCGACACTACGAGCACCACCTGGCCCGCAACGGCACCGTTATCATCAAATTCTGGCTGAATGTCAGCAAGGAGGAGCAGCGCAGACGATTCCTCTCACGCCTGGACGAAGCCCATAAACACTGGAAGTTTTCCATCAAGGATGTCCAGGAGCGTCAGTACTGGGATCGCTACATGGCCGCCTATCAGGATATGTTGTGCGCAACCGCGAAACCCTGGGCCCCCTGGTACGCAATCCCGGCCGACAACAAGCCTTTCATGCGCTGGCAGGTGGCCCGTATCATCCGCAAAACCCTTAAAGCCATGCAACCGGACTACCCACAGGTCGCAGCGGAGGACCTGAGTCGCTTCGATGAGATGAGAGCCCGCCTAGGGTAGTGTCTCATACTAATACGCGATTATAGCGGCCCGCACAGGCCCGAATGGCGCTTGCTTCAGCACTCAAGTTTCGGAGTTCAAATCGCGATTCAGACTCCGCCGTTTGGGTGGGACTCGACAGTCTGGGAAAGCATCGGCCGCAGGGATGGGTTTACAGCGGCTTTCCCAGACTGTCGTGTCTCACACAAACGGCTCCCAATAGTACTCTGAACTCCGAAACTTGAGTTATATGCACCATTCCCACGAGGCCCGATTTGGCAGCTGCCCCAACCCCAGCCATACTATCACCATGACAACGGCCTGTTCCGGCCGGGAGACATGGCGCATGCGCAGATGGCATATCACACTGTTCATTCTGGGCTGTGGTCTCGCAACCAGCAGTTCCGCGGAGCCCACTTTTCAGAACCGAAGCAACCGTCAAATGGCTGTGACAGAGTGCTCGGATTACCGGGAACGCAACCGATTACCCTGTTTCGTCTCCCGCAACAAGTGTCCCTATGGTTTTGAGGTGATTGAGCAATACAACGGCATGAGATCGTGCGCCAGTTCCAGCAGTTCGTCGAGTTGATCCAGGCCCGACAGAACGGCCAGGCACAACCGCTGCCCGATCGCATTTTTCAACAGCTCGGAACCTATTTCCAGCAGGTCAGGCTGGAGCGGGTTTCAGTGGCAGTGAGCAATGCACTCTCAAAGGGCTGCTTCACCGATTGTCAGCAGATCTACTGTGCCGCCGGTGAACCTCTCGCCCTCGACTCCAAGCACTCAACGATACCCTTTGAACTACTGCTGCAACTGGCACATCTTGAACGTTGCGAGGTACAAGGCGGACAACAGCGCTATCTGCAGTCCTGGCTGAGGGAAGTGCCCGAGCAGACACTCAGTGCCCTGCAGGAAGGAAAATCAGTGGCAGCGGATCAACTCAAGTTCGCCGCCTACCTGGAAGGCCATACCAACAACCGTGCGGAGAGCGTCTGCCGACACGTCCATTGCATCGGCAACGCTTCCCGGTAATCCGACCCGGTTTTTTTACTTCCGACTGGGCCTCAGGGTTTACCGTAAACCCGCTCTAGCGCCCTGGAAAATACCGCCCAGGACTGCTCATCGGCCACTTTCTGGTAGGCGAGGGGTAAGCCAAATCTCTGCCCCAGCTCATCCGCACCCGGGTTGGTGAAGGCGTGCTTCGCACCCGGGTATTGGTAAAATTCATAGTGCACCCCGGCCCGATCCATCTCTTCCTTGAAGGCGGCGATCTGCTCCTGTTTCACAAACGGGTCCGCAGCCCCGTTGAACACCAGCAGTTGCGCCTTCACGGCCCCATTCACAGCGGGCTCGGCGGGAGCCAGAGTGCCGTGAAAACTGCCCACCAGATCCAGATCCACACCCCGTCGCGCCATCTCCAGCACTATCCCGCCTCCAAAACAGTATCCAACGGCAGAAATCTCTTCGGAGGCAACCGTCTGATGCGCCTTGAGCAGGGCGATGGCTGCCTCGAAACGGGCCTGGGCCTGAGCCATGTTGTGCTTTACCTCAGCGGCGAACCGCCCTGCATCCTTGGGGTGATCAGCCTGCCTGCCATCCCCGTACATGTCTACGGCCAGGGCTGTATAACCCATTTCCGCCAATTGCCGGGCCCGGCTGCGGGCATACTCGTTATGTCCCCACCATTCATGCACCACCAGGATTCCGGGACGTTTGCCGGATTGGGCGTCGTCATAGGCCAGGTAGCCTTTCATCAGGGTATCGCCATCACGGTAACTGACCGCCTCCCCTACCATTTTGGCATCGACACAGATCGCGAAACAGGACAGAGCCACACTCAAAACTAATTTGAACATGCTATCCACCTCGATTGGTAAAGATTTAAATACCTATAGCACACACAAAGCGCAATAAAACGGATGTTTTATCTGGAAAGCGTGACCCTTTTCCGGGCA
>JARRNW010000413.1:0-3769 GCA_037384565.1 Candidatus Thiodiazotropha sp. | reverse complement strand
TTATCCATGCGCATGATATCTTTGGCATTGAGGGATGCCATGGCGAAATAGGCAATCCGCCCCTGAATGGATCCATATTTGAGGGGACTGAGTCTGGCCTTTCGCTTTTCCGGTTCGAGAGTTACTTTTTCAGAAGACTTTAATATCAGAGAGGCTCGCTTAAACATGTTGGGATTTCTTCCCCGCAACAGGGTGTTTCGCCGCCACGTCCCGAATCCCCCGTCGATCCGCACAACATCGGAATTTCAGGACTCTTCAACAGGGATTCTACCACACCCCTTTCGACGAGTGGATGCACTCAAGCGGGGCAAAAAAGGTTATGGAACCGAAAATTTGTAATATTTTGTTACAGCGAATACTTCGATTGCGGGTGAACTCCCAACCAACTCCGATAAATTACAGTGCTATATGACCCGGCACGAGACCGGGTGAATGGGCATCAGAAGCGATAGCCCAGTTTACCAAAGATCCGGGTGTTCTTCAGATCGGCATTGCTATCATCCAGTTCCCGGGTCCATTGATAGCGGGCTTCAGCACCAAGAAACAGGCGATTACTCATATTGTAATGCAGACTGACACCACCCTGGATCGCCAGAGCCCCTTCGTTGATGTCACGGCCATCCGCGTCCACATACCCGATACCAGGGCCGATTCCAATGGAAAACTTGTCATCAACCCTGTACAGATAGTGGGGATTCAGTTCGAAACTGGTAATCGTCAGGCCACCATCATCATAGTGCATATAGCTGAACTGCTGACGGATGACTCCCTGAGGCGGATCCAGCAACAGGCAGTTCATGGAGAGCTCCAGCCCGAACGACAGGTCCGCATCGAGTCCATGAGGCATAGGATCTGTGATTCCCCCCATGAAGGAGAGGGTCATATCCGGATTGAAGCCATCGTTCTTGACCGGGAGAAACTCCCAGTTGTCCATGGCCCAAATCTGAGTATTGCCGAATACCAAGCCCGCTATTGCGAGCATCCCGATGATCTTCTTGCTCATGACACCTTACCTGGATTGACAGAAATCGCTAAAAACCGGCGCATAATATAGCAAATTACTCCGACAATCTGTGACATAGCGACCGGAAAACGCCCCTGCCACCCCAGAAGGCCGGAAAATCCAACCCAGTTTCGCATCCAAAACTGCAGAAACTCGTTAACCCATTTCATTTATAATGAAGAGGATATCCCTACGTGAGGTGTGCATCATGATAGCCAGATCAGGTCTGTTCCAATGGGTGCGTGGAATAGTATTTTCCCTCTGTCTGCTGCTCAGCACACCACTCCTGGCGAATAAGTTCGAAACTATTGGCAGCGGTATCCAGGGCTCGAACCAGATTAAAACCGAGTACCTGCAGATCATCGCCTATGTCGCGGGCGGAATCTTTCTCATTGCGGGTATCCTGGCCATCGTGTTGCAAAACCATAACGCTCAGACCCTGAACTACACCATGTGGAAATACTCAGCCGCGATGTTTTTTGTTCTTAGCGCCGCATCCGTGGCCGCAGGTCTGTTCATCTAGTTGGCGTAACGTAATGGCGCACTAACCATTCGCTGAAGGAACCACATAGAACAGCACCGAGAAGAAATGTAGCATGCTGCCGGCCATGACAAACAGGTGCCACACCGCATGATGGTAGGCCAGACGCTTCCAAACATAGAACACCACTCCCAGGGAATAACAGAGCCCTCCCGCCAGCAGCAGCCACAGCCCGCCCGTCTCCACGGCGTCAATCAGTGGTTTGATGGCGATAACAACCAGCCACCCCAATCCCAGGTAGAGCGACAAAGAAAGCCACTTGAACCGCTCCCTGCGCAGGAACTCGAACAGCACGCCGAACAACGCAATTCCCCAGACCAGACCAAACAGTAGCCAACCCCAATCGCCCCTCAGATTGACCAGTGTGTAGGGGGTGTAGGTCCCCGCGATCAATAGAAAAATCGCGGCATGGTCCAAGTGCTGCAGTACACGCTTGGCCCGGGGCATGGGAATGCTGTGGTACAGCGTCGAGGCGGTGTACATGAGAATCAGTGTGGCGCCGTAGATACTGCAGCTGACCACATGCCAGACATTTCCATACAGCGAAGCAAAGGTAACCAAGAGAGCCAGCCCCGCCACACTCAGGAGTATGCCTATTCCATGAGTGATCGCGTGGGCGATCTCCTCACCGAGCGAGTATCGATTTCCTGTTACCTCTGTATGCATTCCAAATCAGCCTTAGGCGCGCGAAAAACCTTCCCCTGAATAAAACCCTGAGTGGGGGGAAGTGGCCCCACAACCTTGTCGGGCCACCTCCCCCAACAACAGTACAGATCTCACTCAGCAAATTCCAAACGTTCCTGGATCTCTTCCAGTGCCCGGTGGGCGCAATCCTCATCCCGCTCGCCACCTGGCGCACCACTGACACCCAGGGCACCCAGCAGGTACCCCCCCGAGGTGATGGACACCCCCCTGTAATACCAGGACACCCTCGACTCAGCTTGGAAATTCTCCCGCATATTTCTCAATCCACTCCATGGCGGCTTCTTCCCCGGAAATATTCCGGTCCTCAAGGGTTTTTACCATCTGTTTGTACTGCTCAATATAGCAAAGCTGTTCCACCATGCGCACTGCGTAGGCCGTCTCCGATTCGACGAACTTGACCCCCACCAAAAAGCCCTGCTGCTCCTCACGACACCAGACTACCACTCCCGTAGCATGAAAACGCGGGGGTGTAATCGGTATCGCAATATTGATCTCGGTACCCGGATCGATCGCCATCTCGGACATGAAGCAGATACCGCCCGAACTGTAGTTGGTGAGCTGTTCCCGGTTCATGGACACCCGGTGGCCGAGTTGAAAATCGATGGGTATGTCCGTGGGATGTCGAATATAGAGGCGCATTGATGATCCGGGTGAATCGAGTATCTGTGTTGGTGAGCGGGTTCTCCGGTAGTGGACGTTGCGAATCCGTCGTCCGCTGCCGTGTACCCGTATTCAAGATAAAGCAAAGGTCCAGGACTTTTTCAAGTTTTTCATCGCCCTGACCCATAACGAACCTGGCCGGGCACGGGTTTTCAAGCCATCAACAAGGTCAGGCACCCTGTGGGTGATATTCCTGTTGCATGTCGCCGGCCAAGATCACAAAATCGATCCCATGAACACACCTTCATTTCTCGAAATGCTCAGCCGACTCATCGGCGCGGCATCCATCAGCAGCGTCAACCCAAACTGGGATATGGGAAACGCTTCGGTCATCGGGTTATTGGACGAATGGCTGCGTGGCCTGGGGTTCGCTACCGAGATCCAGGATATACCCGGATACCCGGGCAAACACAACCTGATCGCCTCCGCGGGCCAGGGTCCGGAAGGATTGGTGCTCTCCGGACACACCGATACCGTACCCTGCGACCCGCTGATGTGGCAACAGGATCCGTTTACTCTGACCGAGCGGGACCAGCGCTACTATGGACTGGGCACTGCGGATATGAAGGGTTTTTTCGCAGTGCTCATCGAGGCTATTCGGGACCTACCCCTGGAGCGGCTCAGGCAACCTCTGGTGATTATCGCCACGGCGGACGAAGAGAGCAGCATGTGCGGAGCGAAACACCTGCTCGACCTGCACCGTCACCTGGGTCGGCATGCGCTCATTGGCGAACCCACCAGTCTGAGACCCATCCGCATGCACAAAGGCATCTCCATGGAGGCGGTTCGCCTGACCGGTCAGGCCGGTCATTCCAGCAATCCCACCCTGGGTGTGAATGCTTTGGACGGCATGGCGCGGG
>JARRNW010000412.1:0-4369 GCA_037384565.1 Candidatus Thiodiazotropha sp. | reverse complement strand
CAACACAGAATTAGAGGTGAATTCTGAACAGCTCTACCTTGAAGAGAACTGGTATCCCAATGAGCAATTCGCCTTAACCGCGGGTCTCTCCGGAAATCATGAAGACTATCTTGATGAGCAGTATCTCGAACCACGCCTGCACATGGAATATGCCCTGCAACCGGACTGGACCTACAGTCTCGGCTATGGCCGGTACCATCAAATTCCCGCTTTTATCCAGGTCGAGGAAGTGTTTGGCAACCCGCAGCTGAGTCATTTCGACGCCACACACTATGTGGCCGGAATCAAACATATCGGGATGGATGGTTGGGAGTGGAAATCTGAGCTCTACTACAAGGTCCTGGATAATCTGGTCAGCAGTGATCCGGTGACCCGGTACAATAACTCAGGAGAGGGGACCTCCACCGGATTGGAGTTTTTTGTGCAAAAGACCCGCACCGATCGTTGGTCCGGCTGGCTCTCGTTGGCATTCTCCAAGGCCGAACGCACCAATACCGCAACGGGTGAAAGTTTCCCGTTTGAATACGATCAACCGATCGTTGTGACTCTGGTCGGCGATTACTACTTTAACGACAGATGGTCTCTGGGCGCCTGGGCGCGAAATGGTGGTATCACTCGGGTGCGCCCTATACCCCCATTATCGGTGCAACGGCAGATCCGGAGATCGACGGGCGCTACCAGGCGGTCTATGGAGATATCAATTCCGAGCGCATGCCGGCCTATCACCGTTTGGATGTTCGCTTGAGCCGTCGCTTCAGCGAGAAGACCTCCGCCTACGTTGAAATGATCAATGCCTACGGACATAAGAATATCAGCGGTTATGACTACAATGCCGACTACAGTGATCGCGACCCCGTGTATCAATTGCCCATGTTGATTTCGTTTGGTGTCACCGCCAGCTTTTGACGCGATCCGTTATGGGATCGTATCGGTCGCTGTGCTTCATCCGGGCTGTATTCTCAATGCTACTGGGCGACCCAAAGCAGAATATTGGCGAGATGCTTCTCTCTCTGGAACCAGAAAGCGATGTAGAGAGAATGGATCGTAAGGCCACAAATCGCGTCATCCCGGCGCGTGCCGGGATCCAGGAGTCATGAGGGCATGCTCTGGCCTGCGGGCAATCGGTAATAGACTTGGAGCCAGAACTCCGACTCTGGGGTGAGGGCAGGTGTGCTTTAGGTTGAAATAGTACAGGAAATGTGAAACCCATCTAATTACAATCAGATTATTTTGAACTATGAACAAAAATACAAAAATATAGATCGGGAAGTCATTGATAGGGGTCTGTAATTTTTTTAACTAGAGTAAGATTTCAAGCTACGAAGTGATTGCATAGGACATTAGGAAATAATACTAAGAAAAGGCCCAGGAAGGTTTGAGTATCTTTTGTTGATTCACGAAATAGTATCCGTTGAATCAATAAGTTGCTGCTCTCAATTAAAGGAACAATACCATGCTGAATTCTGCGATATATCGTTTAACGGCTATTCTGGCTATTTTTATTTATCTTACCGGTTGCGATGATACGCCAACGGTTACCTTAACAGCCAAACCAGAGATTGTAAGTGAAAACGGCTCGACTACGCTAAGCTGGACTACCACAGGTGTAACGAGCTGTGAAGCCGCAGGTGACTGGTCAGGTGTTAAGGAACTCACAGGAACGGAAACAATAGGGCCTTTGCTTAAAGACAGTACCTTTACGCTCTCATGTACGGGTGAATATGGTAGTGCCGACGCTTCAGTAAAGGTCAAGATAGGCGCGCCGGATGCAACCACGGTCAACCTCTCGGCATCGCCTGCAACTGTTTCTCCCAATGGTTCGACTACCCTGAGTTGGGATAGTGTCAATGCGGATAGTTGTACCGCATCTGGTGATTGGTCCGGTAGCAAGGAGGTTTCAGGGTCAGAAACAATTAAGTCAATAGTTAAGAACAGCACTTTTAAGCTGTCCTGTACTGGTACAAATGGAAATGCCTCTGATTCGGTTGCTGTCACAGTGAATACCCCCCCTGCACTGACCCTCGATCTTAGCGCCAATCCAACAGATATCTCTTACAATGGTTCGACCACATTGAACTGGACCAGTAACGCGGATAGTTGTTCGGCATCTGGGGCTTGGTCTGGGAATAAAGGGGCTTCAGGATCGGAAACAATAAACTCACTAACCGAAACCAGCACTTTCAACCTGTCCTGCAACAGTGCTGGTACAGGTGTAAATGATACCGTGACTGTTACGGTAGGCAAGCCGGCAACGCCGACCATCAACCTGGCGGCAGATCCAATGAAGGTCTCTTACAATGGTTCTACTACCCTTAGTTGGCGTAGTGAAAACACGGATAGTTGTACAGCGTCGGGTGATTGGTCAGGTACAAGGGGTAGTGCGGGATCTGAGGTGATAGATGCACTGACAGAAAGCAGCACCTTTACCCTGTCGTGTACAGGTGATGGTGGAACTGTAAGTGATACGCTTACAATTTCAGTGGAGCCGCTGCCGGTATCGACAGTTAATCTGTCGGCAACCCCGACAAGTGTTCCGCAAAACGGTTCAGTTACTCTAAACTGGAATGCCAGCAATGTGGATAGTTGTAGTGCATCTGGGGATTGGTCCGGAAGCAAAGATACGTCAGGAACGGAAACAATATCGTCGCTGGTCGCCGATAGCCGGTTTACTCTGAATTGTCGTAATGCCAATGAGTCAGTTAGTGCTTCCGTTGATGTAACAGTCGTTGCAAGCAGTAGTGGGACGGCACTCCTTTCATGGACGCCACCAACTGAAAATACTGATGGAAGCGCCTTAACAGATTTGGCTGGATATCGGATCTATTATGGCACCTCATCGGGTAACTATACTGAGTTGGTTACGATTGATAGCCCCGGTTTAAGCAGTTATCAGATTGATAACCTGACTCCTGCAGATTGGTACTTTGTTATCACATCCTTTAACTCATCAAACGTAGAAAGTACCTACTCAAACGAAGTCAGTAAAACAATTAATTAAAATAAGGTTTGGATCTCAATAATCGATATTCTTAACGCTTATTGAGATCCATTGTTGTCAACTGCGCCCTTTTTTGTAGCCATAATCATGAATCATGAGGTAGTTCGCCAAAAAGTTCTGCTATATCACGCTGTTTTCGGCGCTGCACAAACTCCTTAAGTGCAAGATTTAACTGCAATGGTACTTAAGCTTAAAAACACCGTCATCCCGGCGCATGCCGGGATCCAGAAGGCGGGACTAGGCCTGTTCATGTCGGGTTACGCTGGGCTAACCCGACCTACTCACTAGGCACATTCCAAAGCGTGCGGTGTTAAGCTTTCTACAGAAGCGAGATTGGCAGGTGCTTCGAATAGTGATGAAAATCTTTATCAGTCGTATAAATCTGAAATTTGGTTCGAATGGATAGGGCACAGATTAGGAAGTCAGTATGAGAGCCTTGAATGCCTTTTGAGCGGCAAAAATTTGAATACTCGGCTGCGGCTTCGTAGTCGGCATCGAATATTGGTTCGTTGGGAAAATATATGAGTTTTTGGCGAAGCCGTTCAAAGCTGTTTTTATTGCTGTACCCAGAGAGCAATTCCTGCCTAATTGGGCCAATTACACGGGCTTGGTTATCGTTTATAAGTTCCGAGAGTTGTTTGGCAACAGCGATTTCTTTTGGGGCTGCGCCTCGTAGAGCCAAAGACCAAATGCAGGTGTCTACCAGAACACCACTCATTTGCGTCCCTTTTTGTAGTCATAATCTGAGTCATGAGGTAGTTCGCCAAAAAGTTCTGCTATCTCACGCTGTTTTCGGCGCTGCACAAACTCCTTAAGTGCAAGATTAACTGTGTCTTTTTTGGTTTTTAGCCCACTAATAAACAATGCTTCATCAAGCAGGTTGGTATCAATCGAGAGGTTGGTGGCCATTATCAATCCCCCTGTCACACATTGGCTTACACAATATATCACACAAACCAACCAAGGACTACGCCAGACTAAGATCCCGATTACGCTGTGCGCGTGCGCCATGACGAAAGGCGCGAGCCTTTGTTGCTGTATCAAGGCATCTGATCAAATCCAACAATTCAGTCTGGCTCACGAAATTCAGCAAAACGGAGTACGCAGGCGGCGCCAGGGCAGAGTGAAGAGGCTGTTCCGGTCACCACGTTCGAGTGTAATGGCATAGGCGGCTTGCAGATTTTCCGCGCTGAGCACCTGTTCGGGTTCACCCTGGGCAAGGGTGCGGCCCTGATGCAGCAGGTGCAGGTGATGGCAGTAGTGCGCCGCCAGGGAGAGGTCGTGGAGCACCACGATCACTGCGCGTCCTGCCACACAGCTCTCCTGCAACAGGTCCATGACATCCAACTGGTGGGCCGGATCGAGGGCCGC
>JARRNW010000411.1:0-3780 GCA_037384565.1 Candidatus Thiodiazotropha sp. | reverse complement strand
AACAAGAATCCTCAGGTTATTTACGCGATCTATTACAACAAAGACGGGCGCGCATTGACGCGTTATCTGGATAGGCAAAACCCCAAGGTGAAGGCGTTACTCAGTCAGGGGCAGGGACGCACACCGATGGCGAAGCTGTTGTCCGCCAGTGCACAGGATCAGGATATCCGGGAAATCAAGAAGGATATCCGGCTGGAAAATAACCGGGTGGGGTCGATAACCTTGGGGCTCTCCTTTGAACGGATGCGCCAGGAGACCGAGGCGGCTGACGGGCGCTTCCACGCGTTGATCGCTTCCAGTCGAGACGAGGTCGGCGCCGTTATGCGTTCGGAGTCGATGCACTTGTTGTCCAAGCTGCAGGAAGTGAATCAGACGCTGCTCAATGAGACTGAGGCGTCGAGTGCCAAGGCGGGAGAGGCGATTTCAGTAACCTCGAAAGATTTAGTCGTCACTCAGACTCTGGTGTTGATGATCGCGGGAGCGATCGCCTTAGGAGCGATCAGTGGTTTTGTGTTGGTGCGAATTCTGACTCCGATGAACACCCTTACCGAAACGATGAACGGCATCGCGTCCGGGGAAGGCGATCTTACCCAGAGGCTGCCTGTTAAGGGCGGTACCGAAATCGACCGGCTTGCCTCGGCCTTCAACGGGTTTGTTGACAAGATACATGGCAGTATCGTCAAAGCGGGTAATTCCACCCAGAAGCTCACGAAAGCCGCGGAACAGCTTAAGGACATTGCAGAACACAGCAATGATGAGATGAGTCAGCAACATGACGAGGTGCAGCAGGTGGTGGCCGCGATCGTGGCTATGTCGGATTCCGTCAAGGGTGTCGTGGAGAGCAGCGAACGCGCGGCGAGCAACGCCCGGGATGCGGATACAGAAGCGGACAATGGCCAAACCGTGGTGAAACAGACTGTGGATGCCATTGCGCTACTTGCCCGTGAGGTCGGATCCGCCGCAGAAGTGATCAATAAGCTCGAGGAGGATAGCGATGCCATTGGTTCGGTTCTCGGAGTGATTCGTGATATTGCCGATCAAACCAATCTGTTGGCATTGAACGCGGCAATCGAGGCGGCCCGGGCAGGAGAGCAAGGGCGTGGCTTTGCCGTCGTAGCCGATGAGGTGCGAACCCTGGCCAGCCGTACCCAGCAGTCCACAGAAGAGATTCAAACCATTATTGAAGGGCTTCAGAAGCGAACCGCGACCGCCGTGAAGGTGATGGGCGAGAGTGTGACGAGCGCCAACAACACCATGGAACAGGCATCAAAGGCCAGTCTATCCCTGACAAATATCGTCAACTCCGTATCAGTGATCAGTGAGGTCAATACACACATTGCGTCAGTATCCGAGCAGCAGTCGGATGCGGTGAGCGGAATCGATTCATCGGTTACGCGCATTGAAGCACTGTCGAACGAGGCATCAGCCGGTAGTGAGGAGACCTTGCGGGCAAGCAGAGAGCTTGCGCGTTTGAGTGAGGAGCTGAAGGGTATCGTGCTTCAATTTAAAGTTTAACCAACAGAATGCGCCTTAAAGGCTGCGAGGCTGGTCTGGCGAGTATCCACGCTTCCGTGGATCAACTCCGCCGTACCGACGGCGGCTAGGGGGCGCTGCGGGCTACCCCGAATAACGCGCTTGCCATGGATGTCCAATTAGTGCATTGCTACCCATAAAGCTTAACTTTCAACACCTGATTAAGAAGTCGAAAGTGTTTATCAAGTGAGTAAACCTCGCAGCTATTCTGTTTTGCATTTTGTGCAATGATTAAATCAGGGATACCCACTCCATTAGCTCCACCTTTTAAGCATTTTACCTGATATTCAATGATCTCATCCCAGTGAACAGAAAGTGGAACTTTATTTATCTCATGAAGCAGCGAGATGACTTTGTTTTGCTTTTTGATCTTTAGATAGGGAATTAATTCGGCCAGGATGATATCGTTGGTGATAATTAGATTTTCATCTATTAGATAGTCTACATCTTTAGAGCTGTCTCCACCTCTGAAGTAATCGATCCATATCGAAGTATCAACCAATACTTCCATCAAGGACGATCTCTTAGCTCATTTAGGTCGATATCCAGATCGATCTTGCCACGATACTTCTTAAGTTCAGAAATCTTTGATTTTCTGACTAATTCCTCTAGAGCCCTTACTATGACGGCTGTTTTGGTATCGATATGAGAGACCTTCATAGCCTCATTGAGTAGGTTTTCGGGTAAATCTAGAGTTGTTCTCATTGTGGCCTCCTTGGAATATGCATATCATTTTAGTGTGTTATGCATATTGGCTCAAGAGGCTAACGCCGCATTCAGCACAGCTACCCTGCACAAGCTATCCCATAGCTATCCAGACACCCACAGTTACCCGAGCTATGCTCACACCGCCGGATTCAAGGTGAAAGTGCACCGCAATTTTCAGTGCCCATGTTAAAGCTGTTTAAATAAATGCTATGGGTTAGCCTCATATAATGGGGGTCCACATAATTTCTGTGCATGCCGAGAGATTTTGTGCCCCTTACGATGGATGTCCAATTAGGTACAAAGGCAGATTTTATTCGTATCTTTCTGCGCAAAACCAAGGCGTTTCCATCCGGTACGCCACCCGGTTGCTGGATCTGAAGAAAAAGGACGTTTATTCTTTCTCACGCATTCAAGGCCGTGTTTACCAGAGAGATCACCGCACAAGGGATGCACAAGCGGTTTTACCATCAACGAAGAATCCGCTGCCTTAGGAGGTCGGGAGTGGATAAACAATCAGCGGGATGGGAATCCTAAAATATGAACAGTAGTCAATTAATAATTAAGGACAATGAATCATGGCCATTTTGACGCAACCGGCGAAACATTGGAGTATCACGGAGTTCATGAGTGGTTTGAGCGGCGTGGCGCGGCAGGAGTTTGAGCAAGGGATCGTGCGGATGATCTTTATCACACCGATAACGGTCTATTTGTTCACCGTTCATCTAATGTTTCCGCATATGGTCAACGATGCGTTCGTACCACCGTTGATGAGCTACATACTCTTCATCATCCTGGTGCCGCTCAGCTTTCTCTATTTCAGAGAACCTTCGTTATTCAGAAGGGGGGTTGGGATGGTCAGTGACAATGCGATCGTCTTTTATGGTCTCAGCACCCTGGGTGAGTACAGCGCCCCACTCTATGTCATCATGATGCTGATCACCGTGGGATATGGCGTCAGGTTCGGAGTTCGCTACCTTTACACGGCAACATTTTTATCCAATCTCGGTTTCCTGATTGTGATTCAAACGGCCGGATTTTGGTCGGCGCACGCCTTACTCAGCTACACGCTTCTGATCACGAATATCCTCATACCCAATTTCGTGACATACTTACTCAGTAAAATGTTGGCCGCTAAGCAGGCGTCGCTGGCCAACGAAGCCAAAACTCGATTTTTGGCCAATATGAGCCACGAGATTCGCACCCCGCTGAGCGGGATCATCGGGGCCAGTGAACTGATGCTCACAGAACCGCACGGCGCGGCGGCGCTCAAGAAGATCAGCATCATTGAAAAGTCCTCCAGGCACCTGCTGCACATCGTCAACGAGATCCTCGATGTGTCGGCCATCGAAGCGGGACGCCTGACGATCGAAAACGAACCCTTCGATCTGCATGACGCCGTTTCGCTCGTTGCCAAGACCTACCAGCCGCTCACGGACAAGAAAGGTATCCGTTTTTACACCTATATCTCGCCCGAGATCCCCTTCCGGCTTAAGGGCGATCAGAATCGGCTAAGACAGGTGCTGATGAATCTGGTCAGCA
>JARRNW010000410.1:0-3787 GCA_037384565.1 Candidatus Thiodiazotropha sp. | reverse complement strand
ATGCTTGCCCAGATTGCCGCGGATACCGAACCGAGCCGCAGCCTGTTCGGACATGAAGAGCGCATGCGCCACAACGGCAGTGTTCAGCCTACCGATCTGATCGCCCATTGCGTACAACAGGCCGTAGCGAAGCTCAATCCTGCCGCGGTGGTGGTTCCCACCCGTTCAGGCGCCACCGCCCGAAACATCACCCGATACCGCCTGCCGGTCTGGATCAGTGCCTTCAGCACCGACGAAGCAGTTTGCCAGGCACTGCAGTTTTCCTACGGTGTACAGCCGGTGAAAGTGGACAAAGACCTGCGGGACTGGGGACCCTTTACCTGCCATTGGTTACACGAACAGGGGTACCAGGCAGGTTTGATCATTCTTACCCAGGGGCCTTCGCTGGAGAATCCCGGCGCAAGCTACAACCTGCAGATCGCTGATCTTTCTTCTTGCCGGATTGAATAACTGCTGAATCGATGCCCTCGATAATTGAGATAAAACGGGGCACCGGCTGGATAACCGGTGCCATCGTCAAGTTTCAGGCAAATGCCTCCTGGGTTTCGACATTGAAAGTCTTCAGTGCAAAGTTAAAGGCCCGGTTCGAGGTCGCCTGAAGCACCGCATCGAAAATCTCCCGATCCGCCCAACCTGCATCCCGTGCAGTCTTAACCATTTCCGATTTGTCACTGTTTGGATCTTCGACCGCAGCCAAGGCGAGTGCCAACAACGGCCGCTCTCTTTCATCCTCAAGGGGTGCTTTTTCCGGTGTGCTACGGACAGCACGTATCTCGTCCAGATCAATTCCCTGGCTGAGCAGTATTGTCTCATTTAGATCGATACAGAATTGGCAACCGGCCCGCTCGGATACCAGGTAGCGGATCATCGTGGTCAACCTGGGTGAGAGCTTCGTGCCATTACGGAAGTACCCGACTGTACCGGCAAAGGTCTCAAGCAGTGGCGGGCTGATGCCATAGAGTCTCAACCCTGCGGGTATAAAACCCACCATCTCTTTGGCCATGCTGAAAACCTGAGAAACGCGGTCTTCCTCACCAATGGGTGGGGTAGGATCTAACAATGCCTTTGTGTTTTTCATAGGATCTCCTCCATAGGGTCTAAAAAGTGGACCGAATGGTCCATTTCGGGGTAAAAATTTTTTACCCATCCGGCGTGATACGGATATCAAGCATTCGGGGTAGCAGACGTGCAATCAGACCATGATCGTTGCGTGTCTTAGCCAGTAACAAAACGCCTTGCAGATAGGCAAGCATGGCATCGGCCGTAGCCGGCACATCCAACGGATTGATCTCCTTGGCATCCATGGCCTGCTGCAACAGCATTGAAATGGACCGGGCCACGCGCCGAAACAGTTGCTCGACCTTGCTTCGGATTGCTTCGTCCTGTGTTGCCTGTTCCGCAGCCATATTGCCGAACGGGCAACCCGTCACCCGGCCATTCTCTCGCAGTAGATCGGACTGCATCCGGATGATCGCCTCCACCAGTTGCCCCAGTCGCGTCATAGGGGTTGCATGACCAGAAAAGGCCTGTTTCTGAATTCGCTGTTGAATTTCTTCGAAGCTGGCATCAAGTATCGCCAGGGTTAAATCCCGCTTGCTGGGAAAAAAATGGTAGAAACTGCTCTTTTTGACCCCCGCTTTTTCGCAGATCTCGGCTACGCCCACGTCTGCGTAGCTACGCGCATGGATGAGACCTCGGGCCATATTCAGGATTCTTTCTCGAGTGTTTGGGCTCATGGATAGTAAGTGTAGTGGACCAGTCGGTACAGTCAAGTTTTTCTAGCGGTGTCCCGTCCGCATGTCCGTCGAACTGTATTCTGTGAGAATACGCCCCAAAAAACTCAATATTGACGGTTCATGACAATATTTTGTTGGCTGATCCTCGGTAATGGGAGGAGGTTTGCTCATATCCCATGTCGGTTCTGGATGGCGAAATCGAATGGTACAACGGTCCTCCGGTAGATATCGCCCTCAAGCCTGCGCAAGACAACCCGGCTCACCAGGAAATCTGGGTTTCAATACACGATGTGCCTTTGGATGAGGCTATGGTATACGGCGAAATGCATACTCAGGATCAAGCCTACTACCATGGTTATCAGGGACCGACCTATATCTCTCTACACCAGACCGAGAACTTCAACGGCAGGGTACATTTTCGCTACAGCGGCAGCGACCGCCCGATCGAAGAGGTTCAGGAAAAGCTCAAAATCATGGAAGAGCGCTTTGTCAAATGGGCGGACATCGATGCCTTCTCCTGTACGGATCACAGCCAGAATGTCACACTCGATGCTCAATATGTGGAATAAAGAATAGTGGTTGATCCTATCAGCACATTACGGAGTGACTGCGTTTTGTAGCGTGATGATTTTTTCACGGCAATGCGTTTCAGTAAGCCGAAGCAACACATCAACCCGTTCCGCCAGATAGGCCAGGGTGTCTTTATCGATGGTATAGCGCTTGTCATATCGAGCGCCGATATAAGCGAACTCCAAGGCTGTGAAGGCATCACGTTCGAAGTTGTTTTTGGACTGAAAGATCGTCCCGAAATCAGGATCAACCTGGGCTGCCTGCTCCCCGAGAAAACTCAGGTAGTGTTCGTTGGGGATATATCCGGTAAATACGAGCAATAGGGTTTTATAAGCCGACTCAGCTGCTTGATGGAGATTAAATGCAGCGAGTTTTAGCCAACCTTTTGGCTGAATCAGCTTATAGGTTTCGAAGAACTGTTCGGCGGTTTCGAACCACTGTTTGAAATCATTGCGCGCAATATCCAGTCTTTCCGAGGGGGTTAGCACCTTTTCCTTAGCCAAAGTAACAATTCCTGCATCGTAAAGCATTTTTCCTTCGCTAACGATATCGGTGAAGAAATACTGACCGCGTTCCAGTTTGCCGTTTACAAAATCGATATCGTGTTCGATGAAACGGGGGATTGCCGAGAGTTCTGCTTTAGCGCAAGCCTCGGTAATCACCTGCCATGCCTGAGCATCGCACTGTTCCTCATCCTGAGTGATCGCTAAAATATCGTAATCGGATGGATGCCCCGACTTGCGACCAGGTGCCAGATCCTTCATCTCCCGCCAGTCGCCCCGCGCATAAGAACCGAACAGGATAATCATGCCGACAGACGGGCAGTGTTCACTAACGATCGCGACAATCCGTTGCAAATCCTCCTGTTTGTTTTGCGGAAGATCGCTGAAATCCGTATTCATTGTTTTTGTCACTGACCCCGTTTTGCGGTGTCCATATCTTAACAGAAGACGGCTGGCGTCATCACGGTTGGAACATTGTAGAGCGCCAAATTATCGGCCGTAGGATGGGGAAGTCTTGAAGTCCCGGAAAACGATGGGTACCGGGATCAAGATGGCATCAGGTTTCTGAGTCGAAAACCGCTTCCAGGGTCTGAGCGCTTAGCAGTTTTGCAGCCCACTGGTCGATAGCGTTGGCATCGGCTTGGGCGATCTTCTCCCGCGCCAGGGAGGCAGTGGACCATATTTTAATTCCAGCATTTTGATCAGCAGGGCGGTTTCGCCTTCTCCCCGGCTTTCCAGACGAATGGCCTGTTCCCATTGCTCGACCCGTGTCGCCAACATCTCTTTTACCTCTTCTAAGTTTTCCGTATCCTCAGGGTTGAGTTCGATACCTCTATGCGGCGCCATGACGTACTTGACCCAAACCGCCAAAGCCCGTTTTACCGAATCCAGGTGGCTGGGGACCGCCTCAATCAACTCGTCCAGAGCCAATAGAAAATCCCGAGGCTTTCGGGCGTTTTCCAGCCGCATCACAAAACC
>JARRNW010000409.1:0-3790 GCA_037384565.1 Candidatus Thiodiazotropha sp. | reverse complement strand
GGGCCTGCCAACGCATATCCTGCTCACCAAGGCCGACAAACTCAAGAGCGGTGCGGCCAAGAACACCCTGCTGAAGGTCAAGCGGACATTGGGCGATCACCCGGAAATCAGTGCCCAATGTTTCTCTTCCCTGAAAAAAACCGGGATCGATGAGTGCCACCGGGTATTGGATATCTGGTTCCAGCTGGACTGATCCCCGCTGAACTCCAGTAATTTATGAAATCGGTGAGTGCCGCACATAAAAAGAAGGCCCTGACAGTCTAAGGGGAGAGTCTGTCAGGGCCTGATCTTCCCGGAGGGGGTTGCCGGGAAAGTCGGGGTCGCAAAGGGAGGAAACGCGACCCGTGCCGTACGACTTACAGACTTATAGAGTGGGAGTGCGAATGAAAAGTTCCTCGGATATCCCGTTGCGGGATAAATTTTTTTCAGCCAATCCGTCATTCATCGGCAGCGAACCCTCCAATCAACTCGCAAGTCATTGATATATATCGAAGGTTCTTCCGGTATTGGGAGAAACGGTAATATTTGCCGCCCGGGTCCTGGATTACGTTTCGCTCCATCCCGGCTACGCCGATAACAGTTAAATCAGATTCAGTGCGCTTCATCCCAGTTGTCTCCAACACCCACATCCACCAACAAGGGCACCTTGAGATCCGCGGCTCCCTCCATCAGCCGGTGCAACTGCTGTCTTGCCTGCGCCACAAAGGACTCATCGACCTCCAGCACCAGCTCGTCATGCACCTGCATCAACAGGTGCACGGGAGGATTTTCAGATCCGATCCAATGATCAACGGCGATCATCGCCCGCTTGATGATATCCGCGGCGGTTCCCTGCATGGGGGCATTGATAGCGGTTCGCTCCGCGGCACTGCGGCGCTGATGGTTGCGGGCGTTGATTTCCGGAAGGTAGAGACGCCGCCCGAACAGGGTCTCCACGAATCCCTGCTCATGGGCCTGGGTGCGGATGCGTTCCATGAACTGCGCGACCCCGGGATAACGTTCGAAGTACCGGTCGACATACTCCTGGGCCGCCTTGCGGTCGATCCCCAGCTGTCTGCCCAGGCCGAACGCGGACATGCCGTAGATCAGGCCGAAATTGATCGCCTTGGCGGAGCGTCGCTGATCACTGCTGACCTGATCGAGGGGCACATCAAACACCTCAGACGCGGTAGTGCTGTGAATATCACGACCTTCGGCAAAGGCCTTAAGTAGCCCGGCATCCTCCGACAAATGGGCCATGATGCGCAATTCGATCTGGGAGTAGTCCGCCGCTAGCATCTTCCAGCCCTTTTGCGGAATGAAGGCCTGACGGATACGCCGCCCCTCCTCACTGCGCACCGGGATGTTTTGCAGATTGGGATCGCTGGAGGAGAGCCGGCCGGTGGCCGCCACCGCCTGATGATAGGAGGTGTGGAGCCGTCCGGTCTCCCGCTGCACCATCTCCGGCAGCTTGTCGGTATAGGTGGATTTGAGTTTTGCCAGTCCCCGGTGCTCCAGGATCACCGCAGGCAGTTCATGGCCCTGCTCGGCCAGTTCGACCAGCACAGACTCCGCGGTGGAAGGCGCACCCTTGGGTGTCTTGCTCACCACCGGAAGATTCAGTTCGTTGAAGAAGATCTCTCCGATCTGTTTCGGTGACCCCAGGTTAAAGCTGTGTCCGGCCAAGGTGTAGGCCTGCTGCTCCAGATCATGCAGCTGCCGGGCAAAGGCCCCGCTTTGTCGGCGCAGCATTTCACAGTCGATGCTGATCCCATTGCGCTCCATGCGGGACAACACCGGGATCAGCGTTACCTCCGTTTCTCTGAACAACGTCGCAAGTGAGCGCTCACTTTCGAGCTTGGGCCACAATTTCTGGTGTAACTGTAGCGTGATGTCCGCATCCTCGGCGGCATAGGGGGCGGCCTCTTCGAGGGCAATCTGGTTGAAGGTGAGCTGCTTCTTGCCCTTGCCGGCGATATCCTCGAAATGGATGGTGGCGTGCCCCAGATACTTCTCCGCCAGGGAATCCATATCATGCCGGGTAGCGGTGGAATCCAGCACATAGGACTCGAGCATAGTGTCGTAAGCGATGCCCTGGAGGGTGATGCCATAACGGGCGAGTACACTCATATCGTATTTGAGATTCTGCCCCAGCTTGGCCTGCCGGGGATCCTCCAGAAGTGGCTTTATCTGCTGCAGAACCCAGTCCCGCGACAGCTGTTGCGGAGCGCCGGGATAGTCGTGTCCCACCGGTACATAGGCCGCCTCACCCGCCGTCACGGCGAACGATAGCCCCACCAGTTCCGCACTCATGGTGTTCAGACTGGTGGTTTCCGTGTCCACGGCAAACAGAGAGCTTTGCCGAAGCCGCTCAAGCCAGGCCTGAAAGGCCTCTTCGGTCAGTACGGTCTGGTAGTCCGTCAACCTTTCTGAGGCGTCCAGGCCAGGTGGCGAGGAGGTTCCGCCCCCCTCCTCCAGGGTTGCCAGCAGGCGGCTCGACTCCATGCGCTGATAATGCGTACGTAGCGTCGCCACATCGGGCTCGCCGACCCGGTAGTCCTGAGGCCCCTGCTCCAGCGCTACATCAAGCTTGATCGTGGCAAGCTGGCGCGACAGGGGCAATTGGTCGAGGCTGGCGCGCAGACTCTCCCCGATCTTGCCGCCGATCTGGTCCGCATTTGCGACCAGGTTATCCAGGGTGTCGTAGGCGCTCAGCCACTTGGCGGCGGTTTTCGGACCACACTTGGGAACCCCGGGAATATTGTCGGAACTGTCGCCTACCAAGGCCAGGAAATCGATGATCTGATCGGGTCTGACCGCGAATTTTTCCATCACCCCCTGCTCATCCATGCGGGTCTCGGACATGGTGTTCACCAGGGTGATGGCCGGGTTGACCAGCTGTGCCATATCCTTGTCACCGGTGGAGATCACGGTGGCCAAGTGCTGCTCCGCCGCCTGCACCGCCAGGGTGCCGATCACGTCGTCGGCTTCCACTCCGGCCACCATCACCAGGGGCAGGCCCATGGCGCGGATAATCTCGTGCAGGGGTTCAATCTGGCCGCGCAGATCCTCCGGCATGGGCGGACGGTTGGCCTTGTATTCCGGATAGAGTTCGTTGCGGAAACTACCACCGGGTGCATCGAACACCACCGCCATGTGGGTGGGTTGATAGTCCTGCATCAAGCGACGCAGCATGTTGATCACACCGACGATCGCACCCGTCGGCTCCCCTCGGGAGTTACTCAGATCGGGCAGGGCGTGGTAGGCCCGGAACAGATAGGAGGAACCATCCACCAGGATGAAAGGGGGCGTATCGGTCATAGGGCGGTTTGGCACTGGATCATGAAAATCGGGACTCGGCTGAAAACCTGTGTAGTTTACTGTAGCGCCAACGCCCTGTCCCGCTAACGGGTCGAAACCTAGCCCTACTTCATAACGACACAATACCCTACCTTTCTTCTTGGTTTTTTGCGGGAACTGATCTACAGTTGAGTCATGGGCGGTCGTAAGACCCATGAATTCACCCGATATAGCGTAATCCCCCCGGCTCTGGCCTTCGGCAGGGGCCGGTCAACGAGATCGCTGATCTGGGAAGAACTACAAGAAAGCAATCAACACCACTGGAGAATGCACATGTCCGAAATACCCGAGATGAATCCCATGGCCGTGGAAAACAGCAATGTTCCAGAAGGCTTCGATGATTGGACAGAGGACCAAGCCATCCAATTGGCCCGAGAAGAGCAGATTGAATTGACCGAGGCGCACTGGGAGGTGATTCATTTCCTGCGCCATCACTGTGAGCAAAACGGCG
>JARRNW010000408.1:0-3791 GCA_037384565.1 Candidatus Thiodiazotropha sp. | reverse complement strand
GGTTGCCTGAAACAGTTTGTCGGTACACCAGCGGCGGTTGTAGTGCCAGATCGCATTGAACTCATGTGGCAATGTGAATACCACATGGTAGTGGTCGCAGGGCAGTAACTTGGCTTTGATCTTTTCCAGCCATTCCCGACTCTGTGATCCGTTGCATCTTGGACAACTGCGGTGCCGACAGGAGTGGTGCTGTTGCTCAACATGTCCATCATTGCTGCACACCCACTCTTCATGCCCGAGTGCTTCACTCTGACAGTCCATGATCGCCTGTGCCGCTTTGATCTGATCCATGCTCAGTCCGTGTTCTTTCCTATAGCTTTCAAACGTTGATCGAAATATACTTTGCAGTGTCGCTTCCATGCGATTCTCCTTTTGTTACTTATCCATAATGGCTTGTCAGTAATGGGTAATGTAATGCGCTTTACCTTCCTTCTATTTGTGCAACGCTCAGCGAACCGGCGGAGGCGCGAATGCGCTGGAGTCCGTGTTGCGCTGCTTGTTAGCCATTAATAATGAGTAGATATACTGAACCATCTAATAAGCACTTCGAAAAACGATTGAGAAAAAGGAAAAATATACAATGTTCCTATTAATAGTGAATTCCGAAGATCTCTAACCTGACTACCTATAGGGGTAAATATTAGAGCCACAATAATCATTGCAGCAAGCGGCGCAAGGTTAATATATAGCCACAGTTTAAATATATATATTCTATCTCCTGAGAATGAATAAAAAGTTAATAGTACTGCCAATACAGAAATGACAATAGATAGGATGAATGTCATTAAATAGTGAAGCCATTTTTTCCGTTTGTCTTTAGCTGATATGTAAGTACTTTTTATGCCAAATATAAGACTTGCTATCACTGCTATGGCAAACACGAGCATAAATGGCAGAAGTAGCAACCCCATTTTTCTTGGCTAACATCTAAGCATTTATCTGCCGTGCACAGCATGGCGGATAAATGTCTGTTGAACTATGCCGCCCATCAGCGTGGCACGCTATTTATTAAAGGGAAAAGTATTTCACAGGCCTGGTGAGGCACGGCGATAGGTGCCTTTGACCTGTTGAGGATGAGCTTCCATCGGCCTTCATCGACCATTGTTGTACTCCCTGGGGCGTCCTGATTTCCCTAATCTATCGCCGTTTTACGCCAATTGCCAGCCAGGCGCACAGGGGCACACCTGGCCCTCGGAGCGGACCACCGGTTGCAGGAGAATCTGATTCCTCAGCGATTGCTCATCGTCGTCGCTTCTCCTCTGGCCCGGTCAACCGAGGCTCGATTTCGCCAATCGGTATCAGATGTCCGATCTTGCACAGCGGACAGCGGTAATCACATGCATCGCTCTCAGCATGGGTGCACGCATCACCGGTGGGCGCTTGCGCCACTGCCAGTGCCTCGCGGATCTGCGCTAAGCGCTGTGCGCGACAGCAACCTGCCAGAAAGCCGTAGTGCCGCACCCGGGTAAACCCCTTGGGTAATACGTGTAACAGGTACCTGCGGATAAACTCCTTGCCCTCCAGGTGCAGCGTCTTGGCTCGGTTGTGATCGGCGTAATCCTGGTAGCGCAGCGAGACGCCGTTTTCGTTGACGCTGAGGATGCGGGCGTTGGTGATGGCGATGCGGTGGGTGTAGCGGGCCAGGTAGTCGATGATGCTGTCGGTGTGGTTCAGACAGTGTTTGGCATAGACCACCCAGTCCTGTGCCATCAGCGCATCGAGCATCTCGTCGATCTCCCCGGTACGGGTGACCCGCGAGAGCTCACCCGCTTCGGCACTTTGACGCAGCGCACTGACCAGGGCACCCCGGAAGCGGCGTGAGAGCGCGCGCACCGGGAAGAGGTAGCTGCCCTTGGCTGACTTCCACTGACCATCGTCCAACATCGCCCCACCGGGCACCAGACAGTGCAGGTGCACGTGCCGGATCAGGGTTTGGCCCCAGGTGTGCAGCACGGCACTCATCCCCAGCTGACCACCGAGACGTTTGGGGTTGCGCCCGAAGGCCTTGAGCGTGTCCCAGGTGCTGCGAAACAGCAACCGGTAGATCACCTCGGGGTGCAACTGCACCCAGCCGTTGAGCTGATGCGGCAGGGTAAACACCAGGTGGTAATAGTTGACCGGCAGCACCGCGTCGTGCTGGCGTTCGGCCCAGCGCCGTGTCGCCCGGCCCTGGCACTGGGGGCAGTGGCGGTCGCGGCAGCCGTGGTACCAGCACTGCTCCTGGCCACAGCGCTCGCAGCGCAGTCGCTGTGCGCCCAGCGCCTCGGTGCGACACGCCAGCAGGTGGCCGCAGATCTTGCGCCGATGGCGATCCAGCGCATCTTCGTCGAGAAAGCGCTCCAGTGCGCCCTGCACCGTGGCGGGGCTATCCATGGTTCGAGCCCAGGTGCCCGATCAGGTCGGCATGACCGCGACTCTCGCGATGCTCGCTCGGTACCCAGTGGACATAGCGTAGGGTCGATTGCAGGTCGCTGTGCCCGAGCAGTCGCTGCAACTGGTGCACCGCCAGTCCGTTCTCCAGTTGATGGGTGGCGTAGGCGTGGCGCAGTGCGTGGATGCCGCCCACCTTGTCGACACCGGCCGCCGCCTTGGCGCGATGATAGATCTTCTGTGCCGTGCTGACACCCAGGGGGCGTGCTCGACGCTGTTGATTGGGGAAGAGCCAGTGGGTGGGGCGCTGCGCCCGCCAGTAGCGGCGCAGCCGATCCAGCAGGCTCGGCGCGATGATCACGTGTCGATCCTTGGCGCCCTTGCCTTGTTCGATGCGCAGTAGTTTGCGCTCGCCATCGATGTCGCTCACCCGCAGTGACACCAGTTCACTGACACGCAATCCGCACCCGTAACAGGTCTCCAGCAACATGCGGTGCTTGGGGTTGTGACAGGCAGCGAGTATCCGTGACACCTCGCGCCGGGTGAGCAGCACGGGAATACGCTGCTGGCGTTTGGGTACCACCATCGAGACCGCAAACTCCTCCCAGCCGAGTACGTTCAAATAGAAAAAACGTACGCCGTTGAGATAAAGCCGACAGCTGGCGGGCGAGAGACCGCGCTCGAGTGCCAGATATTTGAAGTAGGCCTGTAGCTGGGCCGACGACAATCTGTCCGGCGCACAGTGATAGTAACGGGCCAATTGCTCAACGGCACCGAGATAGCTGTGATGAGTACGCGGTGAGAAGCCTCGCAGCCGCATGGCTTCGATCATCTGTTGGCGTAAGGGTGTCATCATTTTCTCTCCTCTGTAGACAGACCCACATGGGCCTAAAGAGAAGTGTTGTTGATGACGCTTGGTGTGAAAGTTATCGGAGGGAAGCTACCGCGAAGCGGTTTAGTTCAACGGTGAGCTTAGTGGACCGCAGACACGGAGCGCAGCGGAGTGTTTGCGGGTCCACTAGGGCTGATGGTTAAGGCTGCGCACTTGCCACAAAGCAAAATACCCTGATGTATCAATGATCCTTGAACTCGCGCCCAATGACGAGGTTGCTGGCTAGCAACAGCAGTTAGCAATGCCACAAAGTCACTAAAAGCTGTACCTGTTACGATGAACTTTGCCCCATCAAATTTCTTACCACGAAGCTGCATCCTGGTACGAAATCGAAAAGTTTGAGAATACATATTTTGCGCGCCATACATTTTCACTTTCCTTTCTGCCTTAACGCCTTGCTAATTTGCGCAGCGGTTGTAGTGGATTTTTGTGCTACAATGAGCGTAGCGAGAGCACAAAAAGGAACGTTGACCGCTGCGTCAAATTGAGCAATTTGTTATGTGATGCGTACCTATTTAGGTAAATAGCC
>JARRNW010000407.1:0-3805 GCA_037384565.1 Candidatus Thiodiazotropha sp. | reverse complement strand
TCATCTCCAGGGGAGATGATGTTGCCGGGTTTGACATCGCGATGAACGATGCCATGGGCATGGGAATAATCCAAAGCTTCTGCCAGTTGAATGCCATAGATCACCACTTCCCGGAGCGAGATCTCGGTTTTATCCACCATCATCTGCTCAAGGGTGCGCCCCTCGAGAAACTCCATAGCGATATAGGGCCCTTGCTCAACCTCACCGACATCGAAAATGGTGACGATGTTGGGATGTGTGAGTTTGCCCGCGGCCTTGGCCTCTTGCAGAAATCGGTAGCGGTACTCCGAATCCGCGGCAAGTTCTCCCCTGAGTAGTTTGATGGCCAGGATACGGTTTATCTCGGGATCGAAAGCCTTATAGACAATCGACATGGCACCTTCACCCACCTCCTCAAGGAGCTGGAACCTGCCAATCGACTCCGGCATGGGTTTCTGACTGTTCAAATTAACCTCTTCCGCCACTGCGCAAAACAACGTGGGCACTTCCACTGGTCATTATTGTGATCTTTGGGCCTGATCAGAAAATTCGAATCACAGCACCCGAACAGCATCTAACCATACCGCACACCGGATGCCGTCGTATCCCATGACACGGCCCTACCGTGACCACCCGGCGTCCCCACAGGCATTAGTGTAGCAAACCCGAAGATAAAAACTTATTGACGTCAACCCATTATATCGATTAGTTTTTATTGCACTCCGGGTTTCTTTTTTAGCGAGTTCACACAAGCGATACGGACATGACACAGACATTCGACATCCCGCGCCTCATTGAGCTACGCAAACTCACCCGGTCGATTTCTGACAATCTTCAATCCCAGCTCAAGACCTATCTGTCAACACTGGCTCCTCTGTTCTCCCCCCTACCCCTGTTGGGTGAGCATGCGCGCGGAGGACCGAAATCGTTAGTCAAAGGCGCGGAAAAAAACTTCCAGGAACTCAGGAGCCACTATCACGCAATCATTCGCCAGGCGCCGTTTTCCCTGGATACGGAACTCAGGTCACCACTCGATGTGTTCGCAGCAACCCCAGCACTGACGCCGGTCGAATATACCTACACCGCAGATCAGGATGGCCGGGCAACACAGCTCCAGGTAACATCGCCCCTGAAATGGGTACTATCTTATCCTGAAACACAACCGAAAAAACTGTTGGAACTACTCAAAGGCAACAGAAACCAGGTGAGAGAGGAGTTGTCCCATGCACTTTTACAATGCATGACACTGAACCTGGTGCTGGATAAACAACCCGGTCTCTCGGCACTCTTCAGTGATTTGCGATTCAGTATCGAAACCACTCAGGTCGACGGATTGGGCTCACTTCCTGTCCTACTGGTATCCTGCCCCATCGCAACATTGCTTCCGCCGGATGACATCATTGTGCAGAGTACCGAGATCTCCGGCATTCCCTCCTTTGAAGAGGTCATCGATATCGAGGACATTCGTACGCTCTCCGATCCCCTCAGAGAGCGGATTTTGGACATCACCCGGGAAACCTCACCGGCCATCCAACAGGAGATCGCCGCAGATTGAGCCCCTTCAATCCAATAGCGACTATTAAGAAAACAAGGTTTTACTTGTAGCCGGTTGCCCTTAAACTTTCACCCTACGAGCCCCGTTCCATGCAGTCAGTCCATGGCGGAAAAGGATTGTGATCTACCGCGACCGATCAGCAGTCTCACCGGCATAGTGTACCCCATCACAGATTTTCTGAATAACCAGAACGGCGTTTGCTTCAAAAAACCAAGATTCAACCACAATGAGGAGAGATTCATGGCCACCATTACACTCGAAGGTCAACCCATCCACACCAACGGCGAACTGCCTGCTGTCGGCTCCACAGCCCCGGATTTCACCCTCACCGCAGGTGACCTGTCAGACGCAACCCTGGACAACTATAGCGGAAAAAAGAAGCTGTTGAACATTGTTCCCAGTCTCGATACCGGGGTCTGCGCAACCTCGACCGTCACGTTCAACAAAGCCATGGGGGATAAAGCCAATTCCGTGGCATTGGTCATTTCCGCTGATTTGCCCTTTGCTCAGGGTCGTTTCTGCAGTACGGAAGGCATCGACAATGTGATTTCCCTCTCAATGATGCGAAATCGTAACTTTGCAAAAGACTATGGAGTCCTTATCGATGACGGCCCATTGGCGGGCATCTGCGCCCGTGCCGTGGTCGTACTGGATGAGAACAACCAGGTTGTTTACACGCAACTGGTACCGGAAATCGTTCAGGAACCGGACTATGAAGCGGCTCTGGCTCACCTGAACTGATATCGCTATACACGGACTGTGGTATCCTGGCTCCAACGGGGCCAGGATGTCAGGAATTTCACCACGAATCGCCTTTAGATTATGATTTTCACAGCAGACAGCTGTGAGCGTATGTACCTGCTTGAACCCCGCAAAACCCGTCAGTCATACTGACACCCACGCCCCCCGGGTGGGTGTTCAACCGCGCAAAACGGACAAACAAGAAAAGCATCCCTATGTTGAGATTATTCAAAATAGTAGGTGGCCTCATCCTGGACATGGGGATACCACCGGAAGAACAGGCCGCCCGTATCGGCGAAGCGGATTGGATCGATGTTCATGAACCCGATGATGAGGAACGTCTGCTCCTCCAGCGTCTGTTACGCACTGACATCCCAGAATCCGATGATGTGGAGGAAATCGAAGCCTCAGCGCGCTGTTTTGTCGATCAGGCCGGGATCCATGTCCACTCCCTTTTTTTGGCGCAAACCGAAGGCCGCCATAATTCGGTCTCAGTCGCCTGCATCCTGCAACGGGATCGTCTGATTACGGTTCGCGAGGATGATCTTGCGGATTTCCGATTGCTGCGAATGCGTATCCGGCGCCGGCAGATCGAAGCGCGTTCTCCCGCAGAATTACTCGTGACCCTGTTCGAACAGAAAGTCGAGAATCATGCGGATACCCTTGAGGATTTGCACCGTCAGTTGGAGTTAGTGAGTTATCTGGTCCTGGAAGACGAGGAATCGGACCTGGAGGACGCTATCAGCAAACTGGCCCGACTGGAGGACAGCAATGGAAAGATCAGACTCTGCCTGATGGATACCCAACGGGATATCTCCTTTTTGCTCAGACACCTTCGCTCAGAACCGGAACAATCTGAAACCCTTAGGGAGATCATGCGGGATACGGAAACCCTGATGTCTCATACCACCTTTCTGTTCGACAAGATCAACTTCCTGATGGACTCCACCCAGGGTTTTATCAACATTGAGCAAAACCAGATCATAAAAATCTTCTCGATCGCAGCTGTGGTATTTCTGCCACCCACCCTGGTGGCCAGCATTTACGGCATGAATTTTACTCACATGCCGGAACTTGAGTGGCTGTTGGGCTATCCCTGGGCGATTGGTCTGATGATCATGTCCGGAATTGCCCCCTACTGGTACTTCAAACGAAAGGGTTGGTTGTAGGGTGGCCACAGGGGCGTTTTGATGCCTTGCTGCAGGCAGGCACGCTTCGGCTGAACAGGGCTGTGGTGCTTCATACAAATTGACGGTTATAGAAGCCCTCTAAGGCTAGGAGTCAAGGCGCAGGGAATGGCTCGCCCTTTTCAAGCATTGCAACGCAGGATCCCGGCATACGCCGGGATGACAGTGGTTTTTCGGACTCGTAGAATGGAACAAAATCCGTAATGGGGCCCACAGCCCTCTGCATGACAATGCAGCGGGCCCCAGGGAAAACTATCGGTAGTACCCGCCGGGATATCCTTGTTGATACGGGGGAGGCGCATAGGGTGCATAGCCCGGACCCGGACGTCCGTACCAAACTGGC